>JBKJKL010000061.1:0-3066 GCA_046597485.1 Chthoniobacterales bacterium | reverse complement strand
CAAACGTTTTCATCATCTCGTCGGCCTGGCCCTTTCCGCGGGTCGAACATCAGCGCGTTTTGGCGACCGCGCGCGCGATCGAGAACCAGAGCTACCTGGTGCTCGCGAACCGCGTCGGCACGGACGATGGCAGCACCTTCTGCGGCGGCTCGGCGATTATCGATCCCTACGGCGTGATCCTCGCGGCCGCATCAGCCGACCGCGAGGAACTGATCACGGCCGAGATCTCTGACGAAGTCCTGAGCTCGGTGCGGGAACGAATGGCTGTCTTCGCGCATCGTCGCGCCGAGATTTACAGGTGATCCCACTTTTTCGGCAGCTTCTGCTTCAGAGTGAGGACCGGTTCGAAGAGATCGCCCATCTTCTCCACCCGCTGCAGCGTCTCGTCGGAGGTGAAGGTGAGCAGAGCCGGCTTCTTTTTTTCCAAGCAAGCCTCGACCTCTTCCCACGTCACTGGCGTTGAGACGGTCGGCTGCTCCTTCGCACGCAACGAATAGACGTTGACCGTCGTCTTGTGCTCGTCGTTCTGGCTCCAATCGACCAGCACCTTTCCTTGCCGGAGCGACTTCAACATCCTGTGCACGACGAGGTCGGGATGTTCGCGCTCGAGGTGCTCGGCCAAGGCGCGCGCGAGCGCCTTCGTTTGGTCAAACGTCGCCGGAGCGTTGAGCGGGACGTAGACCTGCAGTCCTTTCGAGCCGCTCGTCTTGGCCCAACTCTGCAGTTTCATTTCGCCTAACGAGTCGCGGAGCCAGAGCGCGACCTGGCAACATTGCACGATGTCGGCGGGCGGACCGGGATCGAGATCGAAGACCATCATCGTCGGCTTCCCGACCGACGTCTTTTTCGCGAGTGAGGTGTGGAGTTCGATGTCGGAAAGGTTCGCCGCCCAGACCAGCGTCGGGAGGTCCTGCGCGAGACAATAAAACATGTCGCGCTGGTTGCCGTGGCTCCAGACCTTCGCCGTCTTCACCCAGCCAGGCCGGTGCGACGGGCAGTTCTTTTCGTAGAAGAATTCCTTCTCCACCCCGTTTGGATAACGCTTCAGAGTCAGCGGCCGATCCTTCAGATGCGGGATAAGAACCGGCGCGATCCGGATGTAGTAGTCGATCATCTGGCCCTTGGTGAATCCGGTCTTCGGCCAGAGGACCTTCTGCAGGTTCGAGACCGGCAACTTCCGGCCGTCGACGATCAATTCCGCTTTCTCGCCCATCGGTAAGCATTCGCCTTCGGCGCGACAGGTGCGCTTCTGACTTTTTGCCCGCCGGCGGTCGACCTAGCCGGTCTTCATCTGCACTCCGGGGCCACTGAAGACGATCGGAAGGTCGAAGCTACAGGCGCATGGCTTCCCCTGCCGGTATCCTGGAAGAAACCTTGCATCGTAGATCGGGTCGATAGCGGCCGCGCCGAAGTGCAACCCGGCCGGATGCTCGTATTTGACCTTGGCGGCAGTTACAAGGCCCTCTCCGCTGACGCTCAAGCGGAGCAAGGCGACCCCCTCGTGCCCGGGTGCGCCGGGCGGCCAGTAAATACTCTTCCACTTCGTGTTGCCGGCGAGGGCAAACATCATCTGTGGCGCGATGAAATCGACGCCCTGCTTCATCAGGTCTTCCTCCTGGTGGAGGTATATGCGGAGGTGCGGTTGCGCGCCAGCCTTGAAAACGACCGTGCCGGAGACGTAAACAAACTGGTTCACGCCGCGGTAAAGCGCCGGCTGGAACTGCGCTTGGTTAAAGCGGCCTTTCAGTTCCTCTTTCAACATTTCGGAACCCGGCGTGGCCCGGTAAAGCTGCAGGGCGTAGGCATCGCCGAGCGGGCTGATCGCGCAACTAAAGAGGACGATCGCATCGCCTTGGCCGCGTTTCAGCAGCGCATCGGTTTTGATCAAGTTTTGCAGCGCATGGGGATGCTGACCGAGCAATGCCGGACGCATTTCCGGCTCTGCGCGCAAAGCCATGCCACTTATGAGCAGAAGGAGGGTCGAACCGAAGAAAATGCGCAGGGTCATAATCTCGCATACGGAAATGCGACCGGACCGATCCAGAATATTCCTCTCACTTAAGCAAAAAACCTTCCCGGCGAGAGCATCGGCCCGGGCTGGCAGATGCGGGCCACGCAATGCTCCCAGCTTTCGTGTCCGCTCAGGATTTCGATCTCGACCCGGAGGAAATAAATTGGCACTTCCGGGCTTAAGAGCCGGGTGAAACGAACCGCATCCTTTTCGGTGGTCACGATCATCTCGAGATCGCGGCGGAGGCAACGGTTGATAAAGGCCTGCAATTCCCCTTCGCTGTAACGGTGGTGATCGGCGTAGCGTTTTGAGAGCTCGATTTTCGCGCCGAGGTCGCGCAGGCCGTTCTCGAAACTATCCGGCTGCGCGATCCCGGAGAGCGCGCCGATAAAGGCGCCGCGCAGTTTCTCGAGCGGGAGCTGTTCGCCGGTGAAGACGTTTTGCAGGTAGAGCGCCTGGTGCGCGCACTCGATGATCTCCGCGGTCCGGTTGTAACGCCGGATGCGCTGGATCAGCTCCTCGTTCGAGCCGCCGGTGCTCTTCGTGATGAAGATGTAGCTAGCGCGGCGCAGATTCCGCGGCGGTTCGCGTAAGGTCCCGCGCGGCAGGAGATACTCATTTCCGAACGGCGCCTGCCGATCGATCAGGACGATGTCGAGGCGGTGCTTGAGGTGTAGGTATTGCAAGCCGTCGTCGAGGAGCAACGTGTCCGCCTTCAGTTCCTTGATCGCGTAGAGGCCGCTCTTCACCCGGTCCTTGTCGACCAGGACGATCACGTCCTTCAGATTGTTCGCGAGCATGTAAGGCTCGTCGCCCGCGGTCGCCGAATCGAGCAGGAGCGACTTCCCATCCGAGACGACGCGCGGCGGCGTCGGCGGCCGGGGCCCGAACCAGCCACGCCGTTTCGCCGGCGGCGGCGGCACACTCTTGTAGCCGCGGCTGAGGATGGCAACGCGGCGGCCGCCGCTGTGCAGGGCGCGCGCAAATTTTTCCACAATCGGCGTCTTGCCGGTGCCGCCGACGGTCAGGTTGCCGATGCTGATCACGAGACAGCC
>JBKJKL010000306.1:0-3607 GCA_046597485.1 Chthoniobacterales bacterium | reverse complement strand
CCGATGGCCGCGGGCACGACCTTGATCAATGCCATCGGCCAGTCCGCCATGCCGCGGCTGGCCCGCCATTACGCGGAAGGCGATTACGACACGCTCCGCCTGCTGCTCGTGAAGCTGGCCGGCATCGCGGCCGGTCTTGGGCTGCTCGGCGTCGCCTTCATCGCTGTCGCTGGCCGTCCGCTCCTCGTGCTCCTTTACCGGCCCGAGTATGCGAAATACGGGAACGTCTTTCTCTGGCTCGGCATCGGCACGGCCATCTTCCTCGTCTCCGGCCTGCTCGGCTACGGGATGAATGCGGTCCGGTATTTCCGCGCGCAGTTGCTCGTCGCGATCGCCGTCGCGCTCGTCGCCACCGCGGCCTGCGTGGTCCTCATTCCCCGCTACCAACTGGTCGGTGCCGCGGTCGCAATCGCAATTGCCTCCGCCTTCCAACTCCTCGCGAACGCGGCCGTCATTGTGGCCGCGCTCCGCCGGAAACCTGCGCGATGAGAGCGGCATTTTCTTCAACGAGTGACCGGCGTTACTGGAACGCGCTAAGCGACGGTGCGGTCAATCTCTTCCTCTCCACCGCGGGTTGCCTGGTCGTGCTCGCGGTCCTCATCGCGCTCGACCCGCAGGTTGCGCACTGGTTCGCAATTCCCGTTTTGCTCTGCGGTATCGTCATCGGCTGCGATGCGGTCAACTGGGCGCGCGGGCGCTGCGATCTCTTTGATCCCTTCGGCATCGTCGGGCTCGTCGGCCTGCACTTTTTCTTTCTCGCGCCGCTCCTTCACATCTTCCTCGGTCACACCATCTCGGATGAGCTCCCGGCCGTGGATGGCCCGGCCGACTGGCGAATCTGGCTCGGCCGGATGGCCATCCTGAATTTCCTCGGGCTGCTCGCCTATCGCGGCGCGCGGCAGTGGTTTTCCAACCACTTCCCGGCGCGGCCGGCGCGCACGCTCTGGCGGATCGACGGAAAAAATCTGCTCGTGGCCGCGAGTGTTGGCCTCACCATCAGCATCCTCGCGCAGGGTGCGATCTACGCGTCCTACGGCGGCGTCAGCGGCTTTATCGAAACGTTCAGCGAGAAGGCGGGCGACGGGGGGATGTCCGACGCGGCCTTCGTCGGGATGGGCTGGGCTTTCATGCTCGGGGAGTGTTTCCCGATCCTCGCCATGATTTCGTTCGCGGTCTTTTTCGGCCGCACTCGCTTCGGCCGCAGCTGGCTCACGATCATCCTTGTCCTCGCCGGCTTCTTTGTCGTCCGGATGCTCTTCGGCGGCCTTCACGGTAGCCGCAGCAACACCATCTGGGCGCTCTTCTGGGCCGCGGGGATTATTCATTTTTGGATCCGGCCGCTGCCGAAGAAGCTCGTCTTCCTCGGCCTCGGATTTCTCCTCGCCTTCATGTATCTCTACGGCTTCTACAAGAGTCTCGGCGCGGGCGCGGTCGAGGCTCTCACGGCGGATCGCACGGGCGTGGAAGCCGGCGCCGAGACCGGCCGCACTTTCACCGGCCTGCTCCTCGGCGATCTCGGCCGCTCCGACGTGCACGCCTTCGAGCTCTACCGGCTCGTTCGCCCGGATCGCGATTACCAATATGCGCTCGGTCGCACCTATCTCGCGACGCTGGCCCTTTTCATCCCGCGCTCCGTCTGGCCGGATCGGCCGCCGACTAAACTAAAGGAAGGCACCGACCTGCAATACGGCGTCGGCACCTTCGACCCCGAAGGGTGGGCCTCCGCCCGCGAATACGGGATCGCCGGCGAGGGGATGTTGAACTTCGGGCCGCTCATCGTGCCGGTGATGTATTTCCTCTTCGGGCTCGGTGTCTCCGTGGTGCAACGCTTCATCGCCACGCGCGAGCGCGATGACGCCCGTCTGCTGCTTTGCCCGTTTCTCGTCATTCTCTGCTTCTGGATTCTGGTCGCGGACTCGAGCACGATGCTCTTCGTCATCACGAAAGATGGGTTGCCGCCGTTGCTCCTTCTCTGGTTTGCCTCGCGTCGCGTGCGGCTCGCCGCGCCCGCGGCTCTCGCGACGAACGCTGGCCGTCCCGCGCTCCGGCAGGAGGTGCTGGCATGAAAGTGGTCGTGACCTGCCCGCAGCATTTTCTCCGCACGCGCGATGGTCGCGTCTGGACGGATGGCCAGTTTCCTTACGCGTTTTGGACGCGTTATCTCTCGGTCTTCGACGGCGTGAGCGTGGTCGGTCGCATGCGCCAAGTCGAGCAAGTGCCCGAGGCCGCACAGCTCGCGGGCGGCGACGGCGTCAGCTTTATCGAGATTCCTGATTACCGCGGACCGCGCGAGTATTTGCTGCGCGCGCCGCAGGTTGCGATGGTCACGGCGCGAGCGGTCAAAAACGGCGACGCCGTCGTGTTGCGCGCGCCGGGCGAAATCGGCACCTGGCTCGTCCGCCACATCAAGCGTCGGCCGCGGCCCTACGGCGTCGAGGTCGTTTCCGATCCGTTCGACGTTTTCGCGCCGAAGGCGGTGCGGCATCCGTTTCGTCCTTTCTTCCGCTGGTGGTTTTGCCGGAATCTGCGGCACGAATGCGAGCGCGCCTGCGCCGCGGCCTACGTGACGGAGCGCGCCTTACAGCATCGCTATCCGGCGGCCGAGGACGCCTTCGTCACGCACTACTCGAGCATCGATCTGCCGGAGTCTTCTTTTGCCGCGGCGCCTCGCTCCTTCACGCGGATGAAAACCGCGCGGCTCGTTTTCGTCGGCACGCTCGCGCAGATGTACAAAGCGCCGGACGTGCTGATCAACGCCGTCGCGGAATGCATGAAGGGCGGCCTTGCGTTCGAACTCGTTGTCATCGGGAGCGGTCAGTATCTCGAGGAACTGAAGGAACGCGCGGCGCGGCTTGGGCTCTCCGATCGGGTCCAGTTCCGCGGCCAGATGAATTCGCCGGATGCTGTCCGCGCCGAACTCGACGCGGCTGATCTTTTCATCCTGCCCTCGCGCCAGGAAGGCCTGCCGCGCGCTCTGATCGAGGCGATGGCGCGCGCCCTGCCCGCGATCGGCTCCACCGTCGGCGGCTTCCCGGAATTGCTCCCAGCCGAAGATCTGGTTGCGCCTAACGAGTCATCGGCGCTCGCGCGCAAGATCACCGAAGTGCTACGCGACCCGGCGCGAATGGAACGCATGTCCGCGCGCAATCTGGCGAAGGCGCACGAGTACGAGGCGCAGGTCCTGACCGCGCGCCGCCGCGAATTCTACGCGCACGTCCGCGCTCAAACGGAGGCCTGGCTCGCCGCCAGCCGGAACTAACCATGTGCGGCGTCGCTGGATTTTTTGACCAACAGGCGCACGGCTCGGCGCGCGACCTCGAGGAGATCGCGACGACGATGGCGACGCGTCTGCAACATCGCGGCCCGGACGATGCGGGCGCGTGGGCCGATCCGCGCGCGGGCATCGCGCTGGGGTTCCGCCGCCTTTCGATTGTTGATCTGTCGGAGCACGGAAAGCAGCCGATGCATTCCGCGAGCGGCCGTTACGTCATCGCACTGAACGGCGAGATCTACAATCACCGCGCTCTCCGCGCCGAGCTCGCGGAGACGACGGAATTCCGCGGACACTCCGACACCGAGGTCCTACTCGCCGCAATCGAAAAGTGGG
>JBKJKL010000199.1:0-3982 GCA_046597485.1 Chthoniobacterales bacterium | reverse complement strand
CCAGCGCCAGCGGCCGGTGAGAAAAAGCGCGCTGACTTCGTAGCTGTTTGGGTTCGCAATCGAGCCGAGGAGATAGGAAGTCTCCGCGGCCACCTCAAAGCTGGGCGCGACGATTTCAGTGGAGCCGCCGAGATGCCGGCTGACTGCTTCCGTGCCGCCGTGAGCGAGCGTGCTGAAGCCGACCAACGTGACCGAAATAATGAGCAAAGCCCGCGAGAATCCCATAGAGCCGGCTACGATATGAACGGTGGAGCGGATTGCAATGCGCCTCGGCTGCGGCGAGCGTCGCAGCCATGAAACGACTCCTCGTTCTCCCTCTGCTCCTCCTCCTGGCTGCTCCACTCCGCGCGCAGGCGCCGGACGACAAAGCGCAGCAGCTCGCGCGTGCCCTCTGGCAGGCGAGCGGCGGCGAGCAGTGGAGCAAAGTGCAGCAGATTCGTTTTACTTTTATCGTTGAGGATAACGGGAACGAACTCGCCCACGTCGAACACGAATGGGACCTCACTGCCCAGACCGATCGCGTAAAGTGGCGCGGTAAAGACGAGACCGTCAGCGTGGCGAAGCCGCCGGCAGAGCACGAGGACGACGAGCGCGCCGCCTACGCGCGCTGGACGAACGATGCCTACTGGCTGCTCGCGCCGCTGAAGGTGCTCGATCCCGGCGTGAAATTGAAATACGAGGGCGCGAAGGAAGTCGACGGCGCGAACTGCGAAGTGCTGCGCGTCAGCTTCGAGAAAGTCGGCATGACCCCGGGCGACGAGTATGTCTTCTACATCGACAGCACTTCGAAGCTCCTGACCTCATGGGATTACATCCCGGCGCCGGAGAAGGTGACGCACGGCACATGGGAAGGTTACGAAAACTTCGGCCCGTTGAAGCTCTCCACAGTGCATAAGTTCGGCGGAAAAATGATCCGCTTCGCCGACGTCGCGGTAAAGGCGGCCCCGTAGCCGCCTAACGAACGAACGTTAGTAGGTCGAGAGGGAGCGGACTATTCCACGCGCCCACGCCTTCGATGGCGAGCCGGCTCGAGTGCAGCGCATGCCGCGGCAGGAGCAGGGCGCGCTCAAGTTCCTGCGTCCAGCCGGTCTCGATGAAGCGCAGGTAGTTCTGCTCGTCCGCGCCGTAGATCTTGTCGCCGACGATCGGATGTCCAGTGGCCGCAAGGTGGACGCGAATCTGATGCGTGCGCCCGGTGCGCGGGATCGCGCGGATGATGCTGAACTCGTCGCCCGCGCTCGTCGTGCGGCGGAAGCGCGCCTCCACGCGAAAGTCCGTCTGCGCCTCCGCGCCTAACGAGTGGATGGTTTGCTTCAAGTAAATCGGCGAAGGCCCATGCGCGCCTTGTCGGGCGAGCGGCGCATCGACCTGCTCCGTTTCCCACCCCGGCCAGCCGTGGGCGACGGCGAGGTATTCCTTCGCGATCTGCTGCTGTTGCATGAGCAGCCCAAAACGACGGGCGGCTGCCGCTGTCTTCGCGACCAGAACGAGCCCGCTCGTTTCCCGGTCGAGTCGGTTCACGATCGAAACCTGCCCGCCGTTCGCCAGCTCAAAGGCGAAGAGGTGGCGCAGTTCGCCCCAGAGCGTGCGCGGTCCGTTCGGCTTCGTCGGATGGACGAGGAGGAAGGGCGGCTTGTCGACCACCGCATAGTCCTCTGCCTCGGCCACGATGGTGAAGTCGGCCCGGACGTTTGCGCGCTCTTCCGCGCTGGCGGATAAAACTGGCTTGATCTCGCTCCGCCACGTCACCCGGCATTATAGAGGCGGCGAGCGCATCGTGCATGCCGTCGACGGTGTCTCGCTCGAAATTCCCGATGGCGAGTTCGTCGCCATCACCGGCCCGAGCGGCTGCGGCAAGAGCACGCTGATGCATCTGATCGCTGGTCTCGACACGCCGACGAGCGGCGAAATTTTCATTGATGAGTTGCCGTTGCACACGGCAGACGACGCGGCGTTGACCGATTACCGCCGGCACCGGCTCGGCCTCGTTTTCCAGTTCTTCAATCTCCTGCCGACGATGAACGTGCTGGAAAATGTCTCCTTTCCCCTCCTCCTCCAAGGCGTCGCGCCGGCAGCCGCGGAAGCGCGGGCGCAGGAGCTCCTCGACCTGGTGGGAATGACGGAACGCGCGCGGCATTTTGTCCATCAACTCAGCGGCGGCGAACAGCAGCGAACCGCGATCGCGCGAGCCTTAGTCCACCGGCCGACACTCGTGATCGCGGACGAGCCGACCGGCAACCTCGATTCGGCCTCGGCCGAGAAGGTGATGCAGGTCCTCTCCCAGATCGGCGAGGAGCGTCGCGCCACCCTCATCGTGGTGACGCACAGCGACGAGGTCGCGCGCGCCGCCTCACGCCAAATCGAGATGCGCGATGGGAAAGTGGTGGGCGCATCCGGGGCTTCCGTTTCGAATCGCAGAACAGCCGGCGTGGCCTAACGAGCTGCCGCTTGACCTGCCTGCGAAAAGCGCATTACCTAGATCGCCCAAGCCTTCACCAAATCTCGCGCCCCGTGGAACTCAAAGACATCAAAGCCATCATCGACTTGATGAAGAAAAACGATCTCTCCGTTTTCGAGATGGAGAAGGATGGCTTCAAGTTGAAGCTGCAGAAAGGCGCGGGCGACGGCCCGGTTTTTGCCCCGCCTCCGCCCATGCTTTTTCCGATGGCAACGGCTGCCCCGCAAGGCGTGGCCGGCGGTGGCGGACAACTCGAGTCGGTAGCGACCGCCGCGGAAACGGCCGCCAAAGGAACGCCCCTCCGCGACATCACGTCGCCGATGGTCGGCACCTTCTACCGCGCCGGCTCGCCTGATTCCCCCTCCTTTGCCGAGGTCGGCAAAGTGGTCAACGAAGACACGGTCGTCTGCATCATCGAAGCGATGAAAGTGATGAACGAAATCAAGGCCGAGGTCAGCGGAGTGATCGCCGAGGTGGTCGCGGAAAACGGCAAGCCGGTTCAGTTTGGCCAGGCGCTCTTTAAGGTTCGTTAGGCAAAAAATTTCCCGGCGGCGTTTTTATTTCCGGCCAGCGGGGAACGTGCGCCATTTTTCATGTTCGAAAAAATCCTGATCGCCAACCGCGGAGAGATCGCCCTCCGCGTCATTCGCGCCTGCAAGGAACTTGGCATCCGAACCCTGGCGGTTTATTCCGAGGCGGATGTCGATTCGCTCCATGTGCAGTTGGCCGATGAATCGATCTGCATCGGCTCGGCCCCGAGCTCCGACAGTTACCTGAAGATCGACCGCATCATGAGCGCGGCGGAAGTGGGCGACGTCGATGCGATCCATCCCGGCTACGGATTCCTCGCAGAGAATGCGCATTTCGCCGAGGTCTCCGAGAGCTGCAAAATCAAATTCATCGGCCCGACCCCGGCGGCGATGCGGGCGATGGGCGACAAGAATTCGGCCAGGGCCGCGGCGCGCAAAGCGGGCGTGCCGGTGACGCCGGGCAGCGACGGGATCGTGGAGGACGAAGCCGAAGCGGTGCGCGTGGCGAAGAAAATCGGCTATCCGGTCATGATCAAGGCCGTCTCGGGCGGCGGCGGTCGCGGGATGCGTGCCGCGCATAACGAAGTGAGCCTGGTGCAGGGTTTTCACGGCGCGCGGTTGGAAGCGGAAAAAGCTTTTGGGAACGCCGAAGTTTACATCGAAAAGCTGATCGTGAACCCGCATCACATCGAGTTCCAGATCATGGCCGATACGCACGGCAACATCGTGCACCTCGGCGAACGCGATTGTTCGATCCAGCGCCGGAACCAGAAAGTGATCGAGGAATGTCCGTCGCCTTTGCTCACGCCGGCGATGCGCAAGCGGATGGGCCATGCTGCGGTCAAGCTGGCGCAATCGGTCGATTACACGAATGCCGGCACGATTGAATTTCTCGTTGACCAAGAGGGCAATTATTACTTCATCGAGATGAACACTCGCATCCAGGTGGAGCACACGATTACCGAGGAGGTCTACGGCTGCGACCTGGTGAAAG
>JBKJKL010000180.1:0-2980 GCA_046597485.1 Chthoniobacterales bacterium | reverse complement strand
TTTCCCGAGCAAGCTCCTTGGGCTCCTCGCGCAATCGAAGCCGGTCATCACCGTCGCCGACCCGGAGAGCGAGCTGGCCGAGGCAGTGAGGGAGGGGAACTTCGGCGCGAACATTGCGCCTGGCCGGCCGGCCGAGATCGCGGTGTTGCTCGACCGGATCGCAAACGACAGCGCGACCCTGGCGGAGTGGGGCGCGTCTGGTCGCCGCTACGTGCAGCAGTTTGAGAAGACGCAGGTCTTCGAGGGCTTCATGCGGACGCTGGAAGAACTCGCCTAGGGCAAGTCAGCGCGTGGCGTGAGCAGAGCCAGGGCGCGCGACGGTTCGCAACCTGCTTTTGCAGCAGCGTGCGTGATATCTCTTTAACGGGCAAAACGATCGCTTTTATCCTACTGGGCCTGTTAGGGGCGGGCCTGAGCGCCAGCGCGCAAAACATCTTTTTGGGAGGAGCCGAGAACACTGCGGTGCTCGGCGGAAGCACGGTAACCAATACGGGGCCGAGCATGATCTCCGGCGACGTCTCGCTCTCACCCGGGACCGCAATCACGGGTTTTCCGCCGGGGACGGTGATCAACGGATCGATCCACCGCAACGACGCGGCCGCGATCGCCGCGCACGCCGGCGCGTTGGGCGCCTACAACCAGCTGCGCAGCGAACTGTCGACAATGAACCTGACCGGCAGCAACCTCGGAGGTTTGACCCTTTTGCCCGGGATCTACCGTTTCGATAGCTTCGCACAGCTGAGCGGCATGCTGCTCCTCGACACGCGGGGCAATCCAAACGCGGCCTTCCATTTTCAGATCGGCACCGCGCTCCTGGCGGACGCCGCCTCGCAGATCTCGCTCCTGAATGGCAATAGCGTGAACATTTTCTGGCAGGTCGGCAGCTCGGCCACGCTCGGCGTCGGGAGCCGCTTTGTCGGCACGATCATCGCCGACCAAAGCATCACGCTGAACACCGGGGCGACGCTCGTTGGTCGCGCGCTCGCCATCAATGGGGCGGTCACGCTGGACAGCAACATCATTACGGCGCCGACGCCAACACCGACCCCCACACCAGCGCCCACCGCAACGCCAACGCCGGGACCCACCGCCACGCCGACCGCGACCCCAGGCGGAACTGCCACCCCGAGCCCCACCGCCACGCCCAGACCGACCGCGACGCCAAGTCCAACGGCTACCCCGACACCCGCACCGAGCCCCACGCCCGGCGGGACGGCGACGCCCGGACCAAGCGCCACGCCCGGCATCACTCCCACACCAGCCCCGGGAGGAACGCCGATTCCGATTGGCTTGATTTACCCGATCGATCTCACCCTTTTGCCGGTGATCGAACTCACTCTCCCCAGCATTCAAATCGATAACATCACCCCGCGGCTCGATGACATCCGCCGCGACCGTCCGCCCGCGGCGCCCCAGTCGCCCGCCTATCCGAGCGATGGCAAAGACAGCCTCAGCGACGGGAAAACGATGATCGACGCGAAAGACTACACGCCGCCCGCCGCACCGTATCTGCCACGCGCAGGGCGCTGGGGATTTTTCCTGACGGGAACTGGCGAGTTCGTGGACGTGGAAAACGAAGGCGCCCGTCTGGGCGGAAACTTCCAAACGGGCGGGATGACGGTGGGCGCGGATTACCGCTTGGGAGCGCACTTCGTCGCGGGAGCCGCTTTAGGTTACGCGAACACCCAGGCTGAGCTGAATTCCGATGGCAGCATCAGGAGCAACAGCGGACGCGCCAGTCTCTACGCCACCTACTATACCGGAGGCTTTTATCTCAACGGCGTCGTCACCGGCGGGCTCGGCAGTATTGAAACGCGACGCCGCACTGTCGGCGGGTTCACCCGCGGCGAGACGGATGGGCAGGATGTAGCCGGGTTGATCGGCACTGGCTACGAGCTCCGCTGCGGGCGATGGACCTTCGGTCCGATCGCTTCTCTGCGTCTGGCGCATGCACACATCGATGGGTTTACGGAAAGCCTGACCCTCGGCAGTCTCGAGATCGCGGCACACGAGATGGACTCCGTGCGCTCGGCCGCCGGTCTCCAACTCGCTTTCGACGGCCGCTCCGGGCATGTCACCATTCGGCCATTCGTTCGCGCGCAATGGCAACACGAATACGGAGACGATGAGGCGCGCTTCGACGCGAGCTTCGATGGGATCAACCACTTCGAAGTGATCGGGCCACGCCTCGGCCGGGATAGCCTGCGGCTCGATGCGGGCCTCAACGCGCAGATCACTCCGCGGGTGGGCATCTTTACCTACTACACCACCGAACTGGGTCGCGAGAATTACAGCGCGCAGAGCATTAGCGCGGGAGTCCAGGTAAGCTTCTAAAGCGGTTGGAGAAATGTCGTAGCCGGTCGGTTGGTGGCGTCTCGGGTAGGGTGGGCGTCCCGCCCGCCGAGCGATGCATCCTGCATCGCGGCCTCTCTGGCGGAGAAGAAAGTTCGTTTCGGCGAGACGCCGAAACCGGCGGGCGAGACGCCCACCCTACCCGAGACAGACACGGCCCAGCGGCTGCATCCTTCCTTAAACCCCACTAGCCGAAGATGCCGAGGTTCGGATGCGCGAAGCGGCCGATGTTCGGCAGCACCGTCGGCAGATCGGAAGCGCTGACACCAAACCACGACGCGAGCGTGGCGGAGAATTCATCGACCGAGGTCGTCGGAATCCAGCGACCCTGCCCGGTGTCGTCGGGCCCGTTGACCGCGAGCGTCGGGAAGGTTCCGAAGAGCCGCCCGCCTTGCACCGCGCCGCCGAGAACGAATTGATGGCTCCCCCATCCGTGGTCCGAGCCGGAGCCATTTGTCGGAAAGGTACGGCCGAAGTCGGAAGCGGTGAAGGTCGTCACTTCGTTCGCCACTCCGAGTTCTGTCGTGGCCGAGTTGAAGGCACTCAGCGCCTGACTTAACTCTGCCAGCAGGTTCGCCTGGCCCGTGAGTTGGTCGCCATGCGTGTCGTAGCCGCTGACGGAGCAGAA
>JBKJKL010000114.1:0-3945 GCA_046597485.1 Chthoniobacterales bacterium | reverse complement strand
AAGTCAGAGCGGAAGTTGGTCGCATCGGTCCCCTGGCCGGAGCGGTTGCGCGTTATCGTGGCATCGCCGGAGTTCACCGAACCATCGCCGCTGCTATCGCCGAGAAGAAACCCGGCGCTCACCGCAGTATCAGGTAAGGGCTGGCCGAGGGTGTCCACCACGTTCGTCAGCGCCACGGTGACCGCCTGTGCATTCGCAACCCCGGTCAGATTCACGGACAGTTGGGTGCCCGACACGGCTGGTGTGCCGACGACGCTGCCGGTCCCGGAGGTGACCGAGGCACTGCCGCTCGTCAGGGGGTGATTGAGCGTGAAGAGGAGCGTGTGATCGCCATTGGCCCCGCCGGTGCGCGGTTCCACCGATCGTGTGCCGGAGAGCGCGAGACTCACGTCAAACGCGCCGACCCCTGTGTGCGTCTTGCGCGATGAGGCAGACGTGACGGCAAGGGGGATCTCGCCAACCCGGATGGTGTTGTTGAGATAGTCCGCCACATACACGTTCCCGCCGCCCCCCACCGCCACCCCGGCCGGAAAACTAAACCGCGCCGCGCTGCCAGTCCCATCCGCACTCCCAGTGCTCCCGGCCAAGCCCGCCAGTGTTGTCACCACTCCAGCGGGGGTCACCTTCCGGATCGTGGAGTTGTTCCGGTCGGCCACATAGACGTTCCCGGCGCCATCGACGGTCACCCCGGTCGGAGAACTAAACCGCGCCGCGCTCCCAATCCCATCCGCACTCCCAGGGTTCCCGGCCGAGCCGGCCAGCGTTGTCACCACTTCAGCTGAGGTCACCTTCCGGATCGTGGAGTTGTTCCGGTCGGCCACATAGATGCTCCCGGCACTGTCGACAGTCACCCCGCTCGGAGCACTAAACCGCGCCGCGCTCCCGATCCCATCCGCACTCCCAGCGCTCCCGGCCAAGCCCGCCAGCGTTGTCACTACTCCCCCTGCGGTTACATTCCGGATCGTTGAGTTGTTCCGATCGGCCACATAGATATTCCCGGCGCTGTCGACGGTCACCCCGGTCGGAAAACTAAACCGCGCCGCGCTCCCGGTTCCATCCGCACTCCCAGCGTTCCCGGCCAGGCCGGCCAGCGTCGTCACCACTCCAGCAGAGGTCACCTTCCGGATCGTGTGGTTGAACTGGTCCGCCACATACACGTTCCCGCCGCTGTCCACCGCCACCCCGCGAGGAAGGTTAAACCGCGCCGCGCTCCCGGTCCCATCTACACTCCCAGGGTTCCCGGCCAAGCCGGCCAGCGTCGTCACCACTCCCGCTGCGGTTACCTTGCGGATCGTGGAGTTGTTCGTGTCCGCCAAATACACGTTTCCGCCGCTGTCCACCGCCACCCCGAATGGAGCATAAAACCGTGCCGCGCTCCCGGTCCCATCCGCACTCCCGTGGCCTGAATAGCCGGCGAGGGTGCCGAACCAATATGGCTCGTAGGTCGATTGCGCCCGCGCCGTCGAGACGATCGGCATGGTGCCCGTAAACAGAAGGAGTGAGAGGAGGAATTTTTTCATGTCGAAGAGGGAGTGATTGCGCTACGGGAAAAAACGAAGCGCGGCGCCGGCAACACAGCCGTCCACGAAAAATCCGAGGTGCCAAGCGTCTTTAACACCGCGTTCGTTAGTCGAGACAAATGAGACCTATACTGTTACCCCGGCCCCGCAGGATTCTGAGGCAACGGAGCGGGGACACGATGACCGGAATCGCGCCATTGACGTTGAAGTCGGATTCCACTTGGCCGCGTCGGCTACGGAATAAAACTGCCGGAGCGCGCGCGGACTGCGATCACATCTGCGCTGTTGACCGACCCGTCCAGGTTGAAGTCAGAGCGGAAATTAGTCGCATCGGTCCCCTGCCCAGAGCGGTTGCGCGTAATCGTGGCATCACCGGAGTTCACCACTCCGTCGCTATTCGTGTCGCCAAGGAGCAGTCCCATTGAGATCGTTAGGTTGCCTGTGGTGCTGCCACTGCTTAGGCAAGATAGTGTCACGGCGATCGTTTGTGCATTGGGGACGCCGGTCAGGTTCACCGCGATGTTAGGCGTCCCGCTGCCATCGGTGCTGGCCACGCTCCCCGTGCCGGAGGTAACGGCGGCGCTGCTGAAGGTCACCGGGCTCGGGAAAGCGAGGACGATCTGGAAATTATTAGTTGCTCCGCCGCTGCGGCATTCGACTCCAGGCGTGCCGGTGAGTGGGAGGTTGATGTCGAAGTTGCCGGCGCTCCCGTGCGCCTTTCGAGAAACTGCCAGGCTAGGTGTTATCGGCTCGGGAATGGTGGCTCTGGCGACGATTGTGCCGGTGAATGTCGCAGTCGTGTCATTCTGCGAGATCACCGTAAAGGTCTGCGAAAATTGAATCGGAATCGTGAGCGTTTCGACATTGCCGTTGATGGTCAAAAGACCTGACATCGCTCGGTTCGGCCCGCTCGCGAGAGTAGTGAGGTCGATGGTGCCACTACCGAGCGGGCCGGTGTAGTCGGTCGTTCCAGAGGACGCAGAAAGGGTGATCTGCGTCGAATCAAAACCGCCTGCGGTGACGCCAATCGAGCTGGAGGTCATGTTGAAAACCAGATTGCGCACGGCTGCGAAGGCGGGCGGGAAAGTCACCGTCTCAAAGGCGATGCCGTAATCGGCCGGCGCTGACCCTGCCATTCCGCCCGCCGCTGGCTCCCAGGTGCCGTTGATACTGGCTGCGACTGCGGCGGAGTTAAAGGTAATCGCGCCTCCGCACACTCGAGCGTCAATCGTCCCAGTATACACCGTAACGAGGCTGTTTGGTCCCTGAGGGACGAACGCTCCGACAAACAGATTCATTCCCGAGATGGTGAGCGTGCTGGCCGTGGGATCGACTGTGAACGTCTCTGCGTGCACAGAAAGAAGAGCGGATCCAAGTAAGAGGATGATCGTTTGAGTAGTTTTCATAGTTCTGGAGGGTGGCCGAGCACCGGGCGGGAACGGAATGCGTGGCGAGAATTTCACTCACTACTACTAAGCGCGAATTGCGCGGGAAAACGGACATCGCCCGGCAAAATTTTGCGATCACCAGTCACTCTGGAAATCCGGCCGCGGCCTGGACACGTAGGCGCTATCGGCTGACCATCCGTCGGGCATCGGCGTCGCGGCAGGCGCAAACTGCCCGAGCGCGTGCGGAACGCGGTCACATCTGCGCTGTTGATCGACCCGTCCAGGTTGAAGTCAGATCGGAAGTGCCAGAGCGATTCCCTTCCCCATGATTCCGACAGATCGCCGCCGCTAACACGACGGGCTGGAGGGTAACGAATTCCGCTGTAAGAGCGCTCTGACGCGCTGTAGCGGCGCCGGCGCGATGTAAGGAGGAGATGCGACGCTCCAAAGGCAGGCCGCGCTCCAGCTAGCAGCTGACGAGCAAGCCACACGGAACGGCTGACGCGGTGTAGAAGATCGCGCGCATAATATACCGAGAAATGCGAACGCGGCGAAGATGGTTGAGCGCTCTGTCGGAGCCGGCGCGCTCGTGATCGCTAGGCGTTGTCGCGCTGTCGGCCCATGAATGACGTGGCGCAGGAAAGCGGCTTGGCGTTGAAAAATAGAGACTCGGTTGGCAGCGAGCCAATGTTGGCGTGGTGGGCTGCTGCCACTCGCTTGGGCCCTGTGTCCGCATGGGCGCCGGCGCGATCGAAGTCGCGGCGCTGCAGTAAAGGCACCAGCTCGCGCGCCCGGTCGCGCTGGCCACGCAGCTCCGCGGATAAAGCGGGACGGGTCGGGCTTGCGCAGCGAGCGGTTTCCCGCATAGTGAGCGCTCCCGGCTGGGTAGCTCAGTTGGTAGAGCAGAGGACTGAAAATCCTCGTGTCGGGGGTTCAATTCCCTCCCCAGCCACCATCTCACAGCATCGAAAACGTAGGGCGTGGCGTCGCTCTTTCTACCTTAGGAGCCTTACTGCGGGATGCTTGCCCCGGATCGC
>JBKJKL010000478.1:0-4051 GCA_046597485.1 Chthoniobacterales bacterium | reverse complement strand
TGATCATAAGGATGGAGGTGAGTGGACTACTGGAGGAGTGATGCGGGAAGGCGATACCGCTCGGCCCAGAGCGGACTCTCGACATCGGTCGCGCCGAAGCGCCACTCGAGGACCTGCCAGGTGCCGCCCTCGCGACGGAGAAGCGCTTCGCCTTGCGGATCGAAAGCACCGAGCTCGATCTGCTCGCGGAACTTCGTCTTGCTGAAATCGATCTGTCCGCCATCGGGCAAGACGGGCGCGACCCGCGCGTAGGCCCATTCCCCGGCCACGCGGAGCAGGTCCACCTTGAAGATGATGTCGCGGCCGATGTCTTTTTTGGCGGCGGGCCGGAGCACGTCCATGATCGCGCGCCGCTCCGCGCTGCCGGCGGCGGGCTCGTGGGCGGATTGCGCGAGCGCTTTTCCCGAAAGCAGACAGAGGACGAGAAGGACGAGGGCACGGGCGGTTCGAAGCATCGGCAAAGGGAGCAGCACCGGACCGGGGCGCAAGGGCCGCCTCAACGCAGGTCGTCAAGCGGACGGTTTGGCGGCGGGTTCTTTGCTCGTCACCTCGGCCAGCGCGCGCATCAGCCGCGGCAGGTCGACTGGCTTGGTCAGATGCGCGCTGAAGCCGGAGTCGAAACTGCGCGTCTGGTCGAGCTCCATCCCGTAACCGCTCAGCGCGATGCCGCGCAGGCCGTGGCGCTCATTGAGCTTCTGCATCAGTTCAAAGCCGTTGCCGTCCGGCAGGCCGAGATCGCTCACCACGACATCGAACGAATTTTGCGCCGCGAGCTCGAGCGCGCTCTTCACACTGTGCGCGATGTGGACGCGATGGCCGCGACGGTTCAACAACTTCACCATCGCGGCCGCGGTCGTCTCATGATCTTCCACGACGAGGATGCGAAGCTCGGCCGTGGCCATTTCCACCTCCGGCTTGAGTAAGGGTAACGCCACCGCCGCGGTCACGGTCGCGACTTGGAGGGAGAACGTCGCGCCCTTGTTCCGCCCCTCGCTCCGCGCGATTAGGCGCCCGCCATGCAACTCCGCGAGCGCTTTGCAGATGGCGAGACCGAGGCCAAGGCCGACGGTCGATGGGCGATCCTCCATGTGCTCCTGCTGGAAGGCATCGAAGATGACAGGCAAGAGCGCGGGCTCGATGCCGCGGCCGGTATCGATGACCTCGACGAGCAACTGCCCGGGCTCCGGGTTCGAAGTGCGCGCCAGCACGCTCCCGGTCGGCGGGGTGAACTTGACCGCGTTCTTGAGCAGGTTCCAAAAAATCTGCTGCAAGCGCGCCGGGTCGCCGTGGGTGTGCATCTCCGTCGCGCCAAGTTCGAGCTTCAGGGGCGCCTGCGAGATGGAGGAATCGCTCTGCACGATATGCACCGCGTAATCGAGCAGCTCGTGTGCATCCACGACCTCGCGGTTGAGATGCAGCTTGTTGTTCGAGATGCGCGTCAGGTCGAGCAAGTCGTCGATTAGGCGCGCCTCGAGTTCGACATTGCGCCGGATCATCGCGATGTCCGCGCGCACGACCTCCGGCAGATTCGGGTCCGTCTCCATCGCGCTCACGGTCATCAGGACGGGGTTCAGCGGCGTGCGCAACTCGTGGCTGAGGACGGCGAAGAAGTGATCCTTGGCCGCGTTCGCCTGTTTCGCCGCGGAGTAGAGGCGCGAGTTTTCTACCGAGAGAGCGGCGCGCGTCGCGAGGTCTTGCGCGAAGGGGAGATCGTCGGCGGTGAAAGTGTTTTCCGATTCACGCACCATGGTAAGTGCGCCGAGCGTCTCGCCGCCGCTGCGCAATGGGACCACGAGGGCCGAGCGCAAGTTGAGCGAGCGGAGAAACTCGTAGTGCTCTTCCGTCTTCGCAGCCGCGCGAAGCAACTCATCATCGATCGCGGAGAAGATGATCGGCTCGCCGGTCCGGATGACTTCGGCCACACCGACTGGATCGGTGCGTTGCGGCGGATAGCGGCGTTGCATTTCCATCAAAAGATCAACCTTCGATTGATCGACATGTGCGTAGGAGACCCCGCGGATTTCGCCCTGCGCATCGAGCAGATCGATCAAGCACCAATCCGCCATCTCCGGAACGACGAGGTGGACGACGTTGCTCAAAGTCGTCTCGTAATCGAGCGATGAACTGAGGAGTGCACTCGCCTCCGCGAGGAGCTTGGAGCGCTGCGCGGCCAGCTCACGTTCCTGCTCAGCGCGTTTCCGGTCGGTGATGTCGGTGTTGGTCCCGAACCATTTCTTGATCGCGCCCGCCGCGTCGTGCAGCGGGAGCGCGCGGCCGAGATGCCAGCGGAATTCGCCATCGACCCGGCGGAGTCGGAACTCGATCTCATACGGCTGCCCGGTCGAGATCGCATTCGTCCAGCGCTCGATCGTGAGCTTCACATCATCGGGGTGAATCACGTCCACCCAGCCCATCCCGATCGTCTCCTCGCGGCCGCGACCGAAGTATTCGACGACGCGCGCGTTCACATAATCAAGCGTCCCGTCCGGCAGCGCGGTCCAGACCTGCTGCGGGATCGCCTCGGTCAGGAGGCGCTGCTCCTCCTGCGCGGCCAGCAACGTTTCCTCGACCGCTTTCCGGTCGGAGATGTCGCGAATGAATCCGGTAAAGGCGCTATTCCCGCTGCCCGGGATCGCGGTCACTGTCAGCTCCACCGGGAACTCCGAGCCGTCGCGGCGCAGCGCGGTGATCTCAATGCGCTGGTCAAGGATGCGGCCTTCGCCGGTCGCGACGCAACGCGCCAGGCCGATGCGATGCATCTCGCGCAGCGCCGGCGGGATGATCAACTCTGCCATCTCGCGGCCCACAGCCTCTTCGCGTGGAAAACCGAAGATCCGTTCCGCAGCCGCGTTGTAATCCACGATCGTTCCGGCGCGATCGATCGTGAGCACGGCGTCGAGCGCGGAGGCCATGATCGCGCTCTTGCGCGCTTCGCTTTCGCGCAACGCTTGTTCCGCTTCAACCCGGTCGGTCACGTCCGTGAAAGTGACGACCGCGCCGGTCAGCGTCCCGTTTTCAATCGTCGGGTTCGACGCGTAATCGATCGGAAACGACGTGCCGTCGCGCCGCCAGAAAACTTCGCCGCGAATGCGGCAGCCACGCCGTTCGCGGAAGGCGGCATAGATCGGGCAGGCCTTGGTCGGATAAGGCGTTCCGTCGGCGCGATGATGATGCAGCAGATCGTGCATCTGCCGGCCAAGCAGTTCCTCTACGCTCCAGCCGGTCATCTCGCTCGTTGCGCGATTGGCAAAGGTGCAACGCCCTTCCGTGTCGATGCCGTAGATGCCCTCGCTAGTCGACTCGAGGAGGATTTGGAAGTTTTGCATCAAAGGATTGGAGCGCTCGAGCTTCTCCTGTTTAGCCGAGGAGCGGCCGGACGCAAAAAGTAGCCGCGACCCGTCTTTAGCCGAATCGCACGCGACGGATGTCTTGCCGGGAATTTCGCGGCGTGGACAGGAGGAAGTTTCGGTTTGTCCCCTCGCGGCGATCCCGGTCGGGCCGGGGTCTTCACCATGCGGAAGCGCGCCCCCGCCGGCAGCTTGCACATGGCGGCTGACGCGAAGTAATCGACCGCGCCGTCGCGGCGCTAGCGAAGGTGCCGCGATCTCTCCGCGAGATCCTCCTGTAGTCGCGCGCACATCAAGTCGCACAGCTCGATCAGCTGCGGATCGGCGATGAAGTAGAAAGCGTTCAGGCCCTGCTTGCGGCGGCCGACCATTCCTTCGCCCATAAGAATGCCGAGATGCTTCGAGACATTGCCCTGCGTCAACCCGGTCAGGTCGATCAGCGCGGTGACGTGCTGCTCACCCGCCTCGAGCGCCATGAGCAACCGCAAGCGGGCTGGCTCGCTCAGGACCTTAAAGCGGCGGGCAACGAGTTGGAGGCCTTCCGGGGAGAGTTTTTTTGTTTTGGGGGTGCGCGGCATACAGAGAACTTGCGTGAGAGTTATACTACTATATCGTGATACAGTCTAAATAATCCTGCGCCGCTTTTTATAATGCGCCCATCAGCGCGGCTCACTAAAAATCAACCTCACCCGCTCAGACCTAAT
>JBKJKL010000418.1:0-4109 GCA_046597485.1 Chthoniobacterales bacterium | reverse complement strand
CGAGGCGCTGCGCAGTCACCACAAAATTGCTCGCGCGGAATTGCGGCCGCGCGTCCTCGAACTGATGCGCAGAGTCGGCCTCCTCCCGAGCGCGCTGAATAAATACCCGCACGAATTCTCCGGGGGCCAGCGCCAGCGCATCGCGATTGCGCGCGCCCTCGCGGTCGAGCCGAAGCTAATCATCGCGGACGAACCGGTCTCCGCCCTCGACATCTCGATCCAGGCGCAGATCATCAATCTGCTCGCGCAGATTCGCCGCGAGATGAACCTGACCCTGATCTTCATCTCTCACGATCTTTCCGTCGTTAGGCACATTGCCGATCGGATCGCGGTGATGTATCTCGGCAAAATCGTCGAACTCGGGCCGCCGGAAGAAGTCCTCGGACAACCGCAGCATCCCTACACCAGGGCGCTGCTGAGCGCGGTGCCGATTCCCGACCCGACGCGCGAGCGCGCGCGGAGGCGCCTCGTCCTCGCGGGCGATCCGCCGTCGCCGATGAATCCCCCGGCCGGCTGTCATTTTCATCCACGCTGCCCTTACTGCATCGAGGCCTGCAAAGAAGCGATCCCGGCGCTGATCGATTGGCAGCCCGGACATTCCGCGGCCTGCATTCGCGTGCCGGAAATCCTTGCGGAGAGCGCTACGGTCAGAGCGGTTTAGTGCCTTTCTTACATTTACGTAAAGAGCGAAATAGTAGCCCAAAATGGTATGGGAATATTTGGTGACCACCCAAGGCACGAATGCTATTTTCACCGCCAGGCTAAAAGGTCTTTTAGCCGCAGTTATCCCGACACTATGAAATCCAAGCCATCGTCAATTATCAGTGCACGCTTTCTGGCCTTCTGCGGATGTAGCGCGCTTACTCTCTCCTCAGCGTTCGCGCTGAGTCCGCAACGCATGCAGGTCACTCCTTCCTACCATAACGACCGCTCACGCCCCTTGCGCGAGATGGCTGCAACCGACAAGCCCGGGGCACGCCAGGAACGCGAGGCGGCGGAGAACCCGAAGATTCCAAACTCCCACGTCGATAGCCCGGACCAAGTGGTCGATAAAGGTTCACTCCTCCGTTTCCTTGCGCCGAGTATCCCGGCACCCATCCTGAACTTCGACGGCATCCCCTTCCCGGGAGTCGGTTGCAACTGCGCCCCGCCTGACACCAATGGCGAAGTCGGTGCGACTCAGTATGTCCAGATGGTGAACGAAGGCTACCAGGTCTTTGACAAAGCCACGGGTAACTCCATCCTCGGACCGAATAGTATCTCCTCGCTCTGGAGCGGCTTTGGCGGCGCCTGTCAGATAGGCGGCGCGGGCGACCCGGTCGTGCTCTATGATCAACTGGCCAATCGCTGGGTGATCACTCAGTTCGCTTCCGCCACGGGCGCGGCTCCGCTCACCGACGAATGCGTCGCGGTCTCGACCACGAGTGACGCCACCGGCAGCTACAATCGTTATGGCTTCCACCTCGGCCTGAACTTCTACGATTACCCGCACCTCGGAGTCTGGCCTGATGCCTATTACATGAGCATGAACGTGTTTAACGCCGCCGGCACGGCTTATCTTGGTCCGCAGCCGTTTGCCTTCGACCGCACCGCGATGCTAGTTGGCGCCCCGGCCACTTTCGTCAGCCCGGTCGGGCCGCTCGGTTCTACAATCGACCCGTTTCTGCCGGCTGATCTCGATGGTTCGACCCTGCCGCCCGCGGGCGCGCCGAACACCTTCATCGGATTCCCGAGCAGTAACAAATACACCGCTTATCATTTCCACGTCGATTTCGCCACGCCGGCGAACTCCACGTTTACCACCTTTGCCACTCCGGCGGCAGCGGGCTTCACTTCGCTCTGCCCCACTTCCCGCTCCTGCGTTCCGGAACTGGGTGTAACGACCTCGAACAAACTCGACGGCATTGGCGATCGTCTCATGTTCCGTCTGGCTTACCGTAACTTCGGCGACCATGAATCGCTCGTCGGCAATTACTCGGTCAGCTCGGGCGGCGTGGCCGGCATTCGCTGGTTTGAGCTGCGCGGTGTCACCGCAGGACCGGTCACCGTCTTCCAGGAAAGTACTTACCAGCCCGACACCACCTGGCGTTGGATGGGCAGCGCGGCCATGGACGGCCAGGGAAACCTCGCAATCGGCTTCAGCGCTTCCAGCGGTTCCATCAACCCGCAGCTTCGTTATGCGGGCCGGCTTGTAACCGACCCGATCAACACCCTGGCGCAAGGGGAAGCTCATCTCTTCGATGGCACTGGCAGCCAGACTGGCACCGGGAATCGCTGGGGCGATTACAGTGACCTGACGGTCGACCCGGTTGACGACACCACGTTCTGGTATACCGGCGAATACTATGCCGCCACCACGACGTTCAACTGGCGCACCCGGATCGGCAGCTTCAAACTGGCAACGGGAGTTCCTACACCTACTCCCACACCGACGCCTACTCCGACGCCAACCGCTACTCCTACGCCGACTCCGGCGGCTGACTTTTCGCTTTCGATTAGCCCGTCTACGATCACCATCGGCAGGAACGGCGGCACGGCGGTCTACACCGTTACGATCACCCCGACCGGGGGCTTCAATTCCGGAGTGACTCTTTCCGTGAGCGGCCTTCCAACGGGTACCACAGGGAGCTTCAGCCCGAATCCGGCGACGACTTCTTCGGCGCTAACTCTGACGGTTAGCTCATCCACCGCCAAGGGCACCTATGTCTTCACGGTAACGGGAACTTCTTCCGCCTTAACCCACACCGCGACTGCGACGCTCAAGAAGACGGCTAAGCCCTAGTCGTTCGGACAGCAGAGCGCACGCTCGTTTCCAATCGGCGTGTATGCAGTCGAAGAACTGCGAGCACGCCGTTTTGGTTTTGTGGAAAGTAGGCCGCAGAAAAAATTCGGCTCCTATCAAGGAACTCGCTCTCGCGCGTTCGGAAGGGGCGGCGCGAGTCGGCCGGCGAGCCGCTTAGATGCGCGCCGTCCGCGCCGAGTTGCGGACCGTCAGGCTGCTCTTGGACAGCCCGGTGCGCAGGATGAGCGGATTGGGGCGGACACTCGAGCCCGAGCCGAGGGCCTTGAGCGTGTCCCAGATTTTGACAGCCATCAGGGAGAGAGCTACGAAGGGCAGGGCTGCAATCCAGAAAATTGCCGCGCCTACGATCAATGCGGGTTCCACTAAGGCCGTCTTCAGCTCAGTCAGGCCGAAGGATTGAGTGTGGAGAGCGGAGTCGGAGTAGGTCGTGATCATGGCGGTGGTCGTGGTTGGCTGCCGGTTCAGTCTGTCTTCGCTCTTATTATGAGCAGTTCACGTGCCCAGATCGTCCGCGATTCGCTCCGCTCCCCCGGGCGGCACACAGGCCGCGGCTTTCTCCCTTTCCATCCCCCTTTATCCGCGCCACCTTTCGCCATGCGGAAGACAGCGTTGCTGGGCTTTTTCATCGGGGTCGTGCTCGGTTGCCTCTTTGGCGCTGTGATGGGGTTCGTGCCGGGAGGAAGTGAAGGTTCACGGCAGGAAATGCTCGGTGTGAACGCCAACACTGGGAAACCTCAGCTCCACATTAAAGGCAAGCCGGAAATCAAGTAGCCCGGACGCGCGGCTGGGCGGGCCGAAGCGGCTAAGGAACCAGCACGATTTTGCCGAATGCGCCCGGCTCGAGGACGGCGCGGTGCGCTGCCGGGGCCTCCGCCAGCGGAATTTCCTGTCCAACCACGGGACGCAGCGTTCCGTCCGCCAGCCCCGCGACGAGCGCGGCGTGAAGTTCTGCCAATTTGTCCGGCGGCGTGTTCGGCAACACCATTCCGCGGATGTCGGCGTCGCGCGCCATGGTCTCGCGGGCATCGATCTCGACCCGGCCGCGGTTGCCAATCACCACCACTCGTCCGCACGGCGCGAGCAGGGTGAGATCATTTCCCAGGTTTACATTGGCGAGCATCTCCAGGATCACATCGATCCCGCGGCCGCCGCTCGCATCTTTGATTTTCGCTAGGTAATCGGACGCGTGATGATCGAACACCTCGTGCGCGCCCTGTTCCCTGACCAGCTCCCGCCCGCGCTCCGTGCCGGCGGTCCCGAAGACCCGCATCCCGTGAGCGAGCGCAAGCTGCACCGCGGCGGTGCC
>JBKJKL010000333.1:0-3832 GCA_046597485.1 Chthoniobacterales bacterium | reverse complement strand
CGCAGAGCGCGCCGAGCAGCCGCGTCCCGCTGGCAATAACCTGCCGCCGCCACGTCCAGCGCCGATAGAAAGAACCGGAGCGCTGGCGGCGCACTTCCGGCGGATCGAGCACGCCCCACATAGTCGCTTACGATGCGCCGAATTTGGCTATTGTCTGCCTCGCATGACCATCTCGGACCTCCCGGCTTTCAACGCGATCATGAACACCATCAGCACCGTGTTTATCGCTGCGGGCTGGTATCTGGTGCGGAGCGGCCGCTGGCGGCTGCACATCGCCTGCATGATCACGGCGGTGCTCTCCTCGAGCGCGTTCCTCACCGGTTACCTGATCTACCACGCGCACGTGGGCGAGAAGTCGACCCAGTTCACGGCCGGCGGGCTGGTGCGGCCGTTTTATTTCACGCTCCTGATCACCCACATCCTGCTCGCTTTCACTGTCCTGCCGCTCGTCATCGCCACGCTCATCCCGGCGATCCGCCGCCGGTGGGAGAAACATGCCCGTGTCGGGCGTTGGACGATGCCGATCTGGCTCTACGTCTCGGTCACCGGCGTGATCGTTTACCTGATGCTTTATCAGTGGTATGCGCCGGCGGTGTTGCGCTAACGACTGCCTTGCTGTTTGATCTGCTGACAACGGAACCCGCGATAAGCCTATGGTCACAATTGCCACCTTCCACGAGCCGGCCGAAGCGAAACACCTGAAGCAGCGACTCCAGGAAGCGGGCGTCAAGGCCGACATCCACAACGAAGCAGGGATGCAGAAGGTGATGCTGGCGGCCGCGCGGGCGAACAACAAAGTGTTGGTGCGGGAGAAAGATTTCCCGAAGGCGCAGCAACTCCTGGCCGACTGGGGGACGGGTGATCCCGACCTGCGACTGGCGGTGCGCTGCCCGCAGTGCCAATCGCCGCGGGTGCAGTATCCGCAGCTCGCGCGCTCTTTTCCTTTCATCCCGGGGCTGGCTGCGATCCTCTTCGCGCTCGAGATCTTCCAGAAGGAATTCTACTGCGAAGATTGCCACAACACCTGGACAAAGGACCAGCAGGAGAAGCAATAGCAGGCGGCCACGCGGCGCCTCTGCGCCACGGTCGCAGCAGTCGCGCGCCCATCGGCGGCGGGAACTTCCATGAAATGGCTTTTCGCCCTCCTCCTCGCTGTCGTGATCTTCGGGAGCGCGGCGTTTTTCGGCTATCACATTATCGTCAAGCCGGAGCTCGCCGTCCGCGCAGAACAGCGCGGCGAAGTGCCGGAGGAGCCGCGGATCGATGTCTCGCTCCCCGAGTTTGAGGCGGCGACCAAGCTCCGCCAGGAGAACAAGCTGGCCGACGCGCGCAATGCGCTGACCGCCTTCCTGCAAAAATATCCGACCAGCCCAAACGCCGCAGCGGCGAAGGATATGCTCGGCGCGGTCAACATGCAGATCCTGCTTTCAAAATACCCGTCGCCGGAGAAGCAGGAATACGTGGTCAAAAGCGGCGACGTGATCGCGCGGGTGGCCGCGAAAACCAAATCGACACCCGAGCTGATCATGCGGATGAACAACATGCGGACGACGATGCTGCACATCGGCGACCGGCTCCTCGTTTCGCATCCGGAGTTCTCGCTTTTCATCCAGCGGAAATCGCAGGAAGTCACCTTGCTCGACAAGGGGATCTTCTTTAAACGCTACAGGATTCGCGCGCTCAAGCTCGGCCCGAAACAGTCGGCGCGGATCAACACCAAGGTGGCCGAAATTATGGCTTGGCGCGACGGCAAACGGGTCGGGTTCGGGACGAAGGAATACCTTGGCAGCACTCGCTGGATCCGGCTTGCGCAGCCGGGCTACACGCTTTTTGCCGAGCCCTCCGCCGGCACTCCGCAACCCGGTGGCGTGCCACCGCCCGCGACCGGCCTCGCCCTCATTCCATCCGAGGTGGAGGAGCTGAGCGGACTTGTGAATAGTAAGACGCCTGTCACCATTACCGACTAACGCGATGAACGTTCAGCCTCTCGATTTCGAGAAACCAATTCTGGAGCTGCAACGACGGTTGCAAGACCTCCGCGACCACTCCAACTCGCACGATCTCGACTTCAATAATGAGGTCGCCTCGATGGAGGGGAAGATCAGCGAGACGCGTCGCGAGATTTACACAAACCTGACAGCATGGCAGCGCGTGCAGATCGCCCGTCACGTGCAGCGACCGTTCGCGCTCGATTACATCCAGCGCTGCTTCACCGATTGGGTCGAGCTCCATGGCGACCGCGTCTACGGCGATGACCGCGCCATGCCTTGCGGCCTCGCCACGCTCGACAAGTGGCGCTGCGTGGTCGTCTCGCAGCAAAAGGGGCGCGACACGAAAGAAAACGTCATGCGCAATTTCGGCTGCGCCTATCCGGAAGGCTATCGCAAGGCGCTCCGCGTCATGCGGCTGGCGGAGAAATTCCAGCTCCCGGTCATCGCTTTGATCGACACCCCCGGAGCCTATCCGGGCGTCGGTTCGGAGGAGCGCCACATCGCGGAAGCGATCGCGGTCAACCTCCGCGAGATGATGAACCTGCGCGTCCCGATCATCGCGCTGGTCATCGGCGAGGGCGGCTCGGGCGGTGCGCTCGGCATTGGCGTGGCCGACCGCGTCCTGATCATGGAGAACGCCTACTATTCGGTCATCAGTCCCGAGGCCTGCTCGGCCATTCTTTGGAAAGATCGGCGGCACGCGTCGGAAGCGGCGGCAGCGCTGAAGTTGATCGCCCAAGACTTAACGCGGCTCGGCGTGATCGATGAAACCGTCACTGAACCGGAAGGCGGCGCGCATCGCGACCACGAAGCCGCGGCGGCGAATGTGCGGGAAGCGCTCTGCCGGAATCTCGAACGGATCAGCGGGCTGACCACGGACGAGATGTTAAAGAAGCGCTACGAAAAATTCCGGCGCATGGGCAACTTCGAAGAAGTGCCGTTGCCGGAAACGGCGGACGCTGCGCTTTAAGCGAGGCCCGCGGCGCGCGAGAACGTTGCGCGCACTTCCGCGCTCACTCGTTTTGGTCGTCCCGAGCGCGGATCGATCGGGATCCAGATCGTGCGGAGACGGGCGAGGACCTTCTCGTCGCTGATGCGCGTGATCTCGGTGTGCCGCTCGAAGGAGAGACCTTCCAATTTGCCGACCCAAGTGCGGACGCGCAGCTCGTCGTGGAGAAAGCCGGGCGCGTGATAATCGATCTCGTGCCGGCGCGCGACCCAGCCAATCTCTTCCCGTGATTCGCCGGGCGCGAGCGAATGCCAGTGGGCGATCGCGACCTCCTGCGCCCAGCGCAGATAGACGATGTTGTTTACGTGGCCCTGCCCATCGATCTCAGCCGCAGTCACGCGGACGCGGAGATCAAATGGAACCGGCGCGGTGGACATACTGCGGGCCTCGGCGCCGCGCGAAATTAACCGATCGATGCGCGATAAGCGGCCGCATCCTTCAACGCGGTCGCGTCGTCCGCGTTCGCCATTTTCAGAATAAAGATCCAGCCGTCGCCGAACGGATCGGTGTTCACGAGTGCAGGATTGTTCGAGAGCGCCTCGTTCACTTCCATCACTTCGCCTTTGATCGGCGCGTAGATATCGCTTGCGGCTTTAACCGACTCGACGACCGCGATCTGGCCGCGGGCCTCGACCGCAGTCCCAACTTTCGGCAGTTCCACGTAGACGACGTCGGTCAGCTCGGCTTGCGCGTGGTCGGTAATGCCGACGCGGGCTCGGTCGCCTTCCACGCGGACCCATTCATGCGATTCGGTGTAGCGAAGATCGTCGGGAACGTTGCTCATGATGTTTTCTTGTAGAGAGGTTTCTTTTCGATGACAGCCGGAAATTTT
>JBKJKL010000301.1:0-10186 GCA_046597485.1 Chthoniobacterales bacterium | reverse complement strand
GTCGGCTCCAGTGCCATCGAACTGATTGCGTTATACGGCGAATTATCACCGCCAATTTCATTGATCGGCAGAAGCTGCACGACTTTGAAACCGGCGCCCGCCGCCCATCCGACGAATTCGCCCAACGTCGCGAGATCGCCGATTCCCAGATCGGTCTCACTCCGTAAAGCGAAGAGCGGAGTGAGGACGCCAGCGATGCGCTCTTCTGGGGACAGATTCATGGCGGACGAGTATCACCGATTGATCTGCCAATCTTCCACCAACTCCGTCGGGATCTCTTTCAGGAAACGCGAAGGCCGCTGAAACATGTCCCCGTAGCCGGCATTCAAACGCATCTGCGGCCAGGTGAGATAGAGCTCATCGCGCGCCCGCGTGATCGCGACATAAAACAGACGGCGCTCCTCCTCGATCGCCTCCCGCGTATCGAGCGAGCGTGTGCTCGGGAACATCCCATCCGTCAGCCAGATGACGAAGACGGTGTGATACTCGAGGCCTTTCGCCTGGTGTACAGAGGAAAGGTTGACCGCTTCCGTGTCCGCAGTCTGGTTCGGCGCTGCCTCTGCATCCACGTTGCTGATGAGCGCGAGCTGCGCGAGAAACTCATTCACGTCTTTGAATTGGCGCGAGAAGACTGCGAGCTGATTCAAGTCTTCCCGGCGCAGTTCGTAGTTCGAAAAATTCGCTTTCGCGTAGTCCTCGTAGATCGCTTCCACCACCGACGTAATCATCTCGGACGGCGGAGCGAGCACGCCTTTTGGCGCCATCTCATCCAGCGTGTAAGCGAGCTGCTCCCACGACTTCTTCGAGCGCGCGCCGACCGACATCGCGCGCAGGCGCTCGCCCCAATTCGCGATCTCGCCACTTGCCTCCAGCGTCTTCTCCCACTCGCGCCAAAGTCCCTCCGCGCTCTTATTCCCGATCCCGGGCAAAAGCCTCACCATGCGTCGGAACGCCACCTCATCGCGCGGGTTTGCGACGAAGCGGATGAACGCCGCCACATCCTTAATGTGCGCTTGTTCGAAGAACCGCACGCCGCTCGTGATCTGATAAGGAATTCCGCGCCGCGAAAACTCTAGCTGGACGTCGACCGCGTGATAATGCGCGCGATACAGGATCGCGATCTCATCCAAGACGATGCCCTCATCGCGCAATTCCAGCACTCGCTGCGCGATGAACTGAGCCTGCTCAGCACCCGTTTTCAACGCCACCACTGCCGGCTTGAGTTCCTTCGTTTCACGCGTCGCGGCCAGCTCCTTTTTAAACTGCTCCACATTGGGCGCGATGGCGGCATTCGCGACCGAGAGAATCTCCGGCACGCTCCGGTAATTCAGCTCGATCTTGAAGACCTGCGCATCCGGGTAACGCTGCGGAAACGCCAGGATGTTTTTGAAGTTGGCCCCGCGCCACGAGTAGATTGACTGCGCGTCATCGCCCACCACCATCACGTTCCGATGGTGCACGGCGAGAGTATCGATGAAGTCGGCCTGGATCTTGTTCGTGTCCTGATACTCGTCCACAAGGATGAACTGGAACTGCCGCCGGTAAGTCTGCGCGACCTCGGGATGTTCCTTCAACATGCGGAGCGTCTTCTCGAGCAGGTCGTCGAAGTCCATTGAGTTCGTCGCCTTTTTCTTCCGCTCGTAACGCGCGTGCACGTCCTTGATCGGCTCGATCAAGGGCAGGAAGTAGGGGAACTTCTCCGCGAGCAATTCCTCCATGCTCCGCTCGGTGTTGACCGTGAAACTGAAGAGGTCCGCAAGCACGTCGCCTTTCGGGAAACGGATCTCCTTCGGGTTAATCCCGGAACTTGCGACCACGGTATCGATCAGGTCCTTCTGGTCTTCGCGATCGAGAATCGTGAACCCGCTCGAGTAGCCGAGCACGCTCCCGTGGCGGCGCAGCATGCGGTTGCCGATGGAATGGAAGGTCCCGCCCCAGAGTCCGCTCGCGTCGACGGGAAGCAGATTCGCGACGCGATCCAGCATCTGGCGCGCGGCTTTATTCGTGAAGGTAAGGAGGAGGATGTTCCGCGGATCGACACCGTTCTCCAATAGATAAGCGACGCGGTAGATGAGGGTGCGCGTCTTGCCGCTCCCCGCGCCGGCGATGACGAGGAGTGGGCCCGGCGACGCGGTCACGGCCGCGAGCTGCTGCTCGTTCAGCTCGGCCGCGTAGTTGATACGGATGCCGGCCGCCGCGGGGGAATGTTGGAGAGTATACTGCCGCGACATCGCTCGGCCCCAAGCTACTGCTTCGCCGCCGCGGCGCGACTGCGCGGCGTCGTTTTCCGGGCGTGGTGAAAGAGATACTGCTGCGCGTAGCCACCGTGCTCGCCGAAGTAGCCATCGCAAAACTCGCGCAGTTCCGCCGCCGTTACCTTCCGCTTCCGCGGAAAATATTTCTCGCGCAGGACGCGCTCGATCCAGACATCGATCGGAAAAGCACGCAGCCGCTCGTAAGCGAAAAGCATGACGCAGTTCGCGACTTTCGCGCCCACGCCCGGCAGCTCGCAAAGGCGGGCGCGCAGTTCGTCATCCGGGAGCGCGCGCCACGCTTCCAAATCGGCTTCGCCGGCCGCAATGCGCTGCGCGGTTAGGAGCAAATTCTTCGCGCGGTAACCGAGCGCGCATTCGCGGAGCGCACTCTCGCTCGCAGCCGCAAAGCGCTCCGGCGGCGGATAGGGATGGACGGTCACGCCGGCGATTCGCTGCGGTTCCCCAAAGCGTTCCCGCAGCGCGCGCGACATCTGCCGGATGTGCGCCACCTGTTTCATCGAGCTGGTGATGAAGCTGGCGAGGCATTCCCAGATGGGCTGCCGCAGAATGCGAAGGCCGCGGCAGAAATCGGTCGCCTGCGCGAGCGCGGCGTCGGCCGGGAAAGCGGCGGAAATTTCCGCGAGCGGATGATCGAGCGCGAAGTAACGGCGCGCCGTCTCGGCCGCGGCGCGGGTCACCCACAATTCATCGCCGCGCTGCTCGGCGTAGAGCGCGCGCGCGCCGATCGTTCCGACGAAGCCCGCCCCGTGCGCTTCCCAGTGAAAGACCTGCCCGGAGTCGAGCGTCTTCGCGAGATCGAAGTCGAGCGCATCGATCTTGAGCAGATTCATTGGCCACAGATTAACACGGATAAAAGGCGGATTCGGTCGACCCGACAAAATGCGTGTTTCCTCCGCCCCCATCCGTGGCTAAATAAGCCGCCCCATGGACCCGCGCCTCGCCATCGATACCGCTGTTCTCCTGTTCTATTTCTTCGGCATCGTGGCGCTCGGCCTCTGGGCCGGACGGCGAAACAAGAACCTGCAGGACTTCTCGTTAGGCTCTCGCTCCATCCCGTGGTGGGCCGTGCTCGCGTCGATCGTGGCTGCGGAAACGAGCGCCGCCACCTTCCTCGGCACGCCCGCAGAGGGCTTCAAGACGCGCGGCTACTTCTACGGCCAGCTCGTCATTGGCACCATCCTCGCGCGCATCATCATCGCCTTCACTTTCATCAAGCCCTACTACGACTACCGCGTCCAAAGCGTCTACGAATTCCTGACCGTCCGCTTCGGCACCGCGACGAAGAACATGGCCAGCGGGATCTTCCTTTTCACCCGCGTGCTCGGCATCGGCGTCCGCCTTTACCTCGGCGGCGCGATCATGGTCGTGATCTGGCGTTATCTCTTTCCGACGCTGCCGGTGAACCTCAACACCTACGTCTGGGGGATTGTTTTCGTGACCGTGATCACGACGATCTATACCGCGATCGGCGGCATCAAGGCCGTCGTTTGGACCGATCTCATCCAGGCGTTGCTCATGCTCAGCTCCGTGGTCCTGGCGATTTACCTGCTCTTCCGCAGCATCCCGGGCGGACTCGCCACGATCACGCAAAACCTGGGCGGCGTCGGCAACATCCAGGTCTTCCAGACCGGTTGGAATTCGCAGCTACCGTTCGGTCCCGCCCTGAAGGCAATGTTCGAAGAACCCTACACGCTCTTCGCCGCCTTCATCGGCTCCACTCTGCTCACGATGGCCACACACGGCACCGACCAGGACATGGTGCAACGCATGTTGACCGCGCCGAACTATCGCAAATCGCAGCTCTCGCTCATTCTCAGTGGCCTGATGGATCTGCCGATCGCAGCCGGCTTCCTCACTGTCGGTATTCTACTTTCCGTCCACTACGCGGTCGTGCCGGGAACCACTTTGCCCGCCGCCGATAATGAAATTTTCGGGCACTACATCGTGCACGAGATGCCGGTCGGATTCCGCGGCCTGATCATCGCCGGCGTCTTCGCCACCATGATGGGCTCGACCTCTGCGGCGCTCAATGCGCTCGCCACCAGCTTCACGAAAGATTTCTACCTCCCCTACATCAACCGCTCCGCGAATGATCGTGAAGCCATCCGCGCCGCGCGCATCGCGACGGCTGTCTTCGGCGTCCTCATGATTATTGTCGCGACGATGGCCGCGCACGCCGTCCTCCAAGACTCGAAGCTCACCATCATCCCGATCGCCATCGGCATTCTCGGCTACACCTACGGCGCCTTGCTCGCTGTCTTCCTGCTCGGGATGCTTACGCGCAGCCGCGGGCGCGACGGCGCGAATGTCATCGCCATGATCACCGGCATCGCCTCGGTCCTGATTCTCTGCCGCGTCAGCATTCCCGCTTTCGACCTCCTCGGTCTCTTCCGCGGCAAAGTCGTCGGGGTGCACTGGAACTTCGGATACTTCATGCCCGAATGGTGGCCGCAGATTTCATGGCCGTGGTTCGTCTTCGTCGGCTGCGTCGTGACCTTCGCGATCAGCGTCCTCTTCCCGACGCCGCAAAGCCAGATCGACGCCGCCAAGGCGCACGTGCTGCAGGCCTGAGCGCGATCAGCTCAGACAGCGCTGCCACTCGACCTCGAGTCCGCGGCGCTGAACTTCCTCTTCAATCAGACCCGCCTCAACGTCGGTCACGGCAAGCATGCCGCGGATATCGCGAATGTGCTTTTCGCTGCCGCCTTCGCGGAAGAATTCCAGTTTGTGCACGATGACGTATTCAGGCGGCGCCAGCCAGACAGGGATCTCCCCTGCCTTCACGGCGCGACGATTCGCAAAAGCCCAGCGTTCGAAGTTGCTTCCCGTTGTGAGGTACACATCGGCCTTATAGACCGAGTGGTGATGGATAAGATTAAAATGTCCGTGACCCGATCGCGCCGCTTCCGCGTTGATAACCTCGCCTGGCGGACAATAAAAATCCGCTTCTGGAAATACGTGCGGAAATCGCGCGGCCTGATGTCGTCCGACGACGGCAACGACATCGAGATCCAGCGTCGTCCGCCGTTCTCCGTAGGCGCTGGATGCAATCGAGCCGACTGCCATCCACGGCACACCGAGCGAGTTCAATCCCGGCGCGAAAATCGCAAGCGGATTATCCTCGGGCATTCCGAACTTCCGCGCGCAGTGCCTTCTCCACTTGCTCGCTCGGCCAGTCGGGATGGCTCGCGTGAATCATCGCCTTCCGTAAGTCGCCCGCGCTCGCGATTCCGGCCAGAGCGAGATCAAGTCTGCGTTGGAGCGACATCTGGCGCAACGCCTTCACCTGCTCAGGATGCAGCCCGCCCTCGACAAACATGCGGAAAATCTAGTCGGTCTTCTTTTCTTCGGCGAGCTTGATCCCGAGGTCGCGCAACTGTCGCGCATCGACGTCGGCGGGCGATTGCGACATCAGATCCTGGCCGCGGTTATTCTTCGGGAACGCCATCACTTCGCGGATGGAATTTTCTCCGCAGATCAGCATCACCATCCGGTCGAGACCGAACGCGATCCCGCCATGTGGCGGCGCGCCGAGGCGGAAAGCGCGCAGCATGTGGCCGAACATTTCCGCCTGCTGCTCGTCGTTCACTCCGAGAACGCTGAACATCTTCGCCTGCAAATCCTGCTCGTGAATCCGGATGCTGCCGCCGCCGATCTCGACGCCGTTTAGGACGACATCGTAGGCCTCCGCGCGCATCGCGCCGTAACGCTCCTCGTCGAGCAGCGCGACATCGTCCGGATGCGGACGAGTGAACGGGTGATGAACCGCGTTCCACTTCGCGTCTTCCGCGCTCCATTGCAGAAGTGGAAACTCGGTCACCCAGAGAAAATCGATCACCTCCGTCGGCGGGATGATCTTCAGGATCTCAGCCGAGCGCAGCCGCAGGCGCCCGAGCACTTCGGTCACAACTTCCCATTTGTCGGCCGCGAAAAAGACGAGGTCGCCCTCTTCGAGGTTGAGCCGCGCGCGGAGCGCTTCCTTCTCCTGCTCGGTGAAAAATTTCACGATTGGCGATTTCCATTCGCCGTTCTCGATCTTGATGAAGGCGAGCCCTTTCGCGCCGAAGTTCTTCGCAATCGCAGTCAGCTCGTCGATCTGGCCGATCGTGATTCCGGCTAAGCCCTTCGCGTTTATTGCCTTCACCACCCCGCCAGCATCGAGAGCACCGCGAAAAACCTAAGCTGCTCTCGCGGAAAACGTCGCTGAAGTCGGTCAGCTTGAGATCGAAGCGGCGGTCCGGCTTGTCGCTCCCGTAGACATCCATCGCCTCGCGATAATTCAGACGATCGAAGGGCGTCTTGATCGCGACGCCTAACGAGTCGCGGAAGACCGCAGCGAGCATCCCTTCGGTTAAAGAGTAAATGTCGTCCGGGCGCACGAACGAAGCCTCGACGTCGATCTGGGTGAACTCCGGCTGGCGATCGGCGCGCAGGTCTTCATCGCGAAAGCACTTCGCGATCTGAAAATATTTCTCGATCCCGCCGACCATGAGGAGCTGCTTGTACTGCTGCGGCGCCTGCGGAAGGGCGTAGAACTTCCCGGGCGCGAGCCGGCTCGGGACGAGAAAATCGCGCGCCCCTTCCGGCGTGCTCTTCGAGAGGATCGGCGTCTCGACTTCAACGAAACCCTCCGCGTCGAAGTAATCGCGCACTGCCTTCGTCACCCGATGGCGCAGGCGGAGATTGCGCGACATCTGTGGGCGGCGGAGGTCGAAATAGCGGTAGCTGAGGCGGAGGTCTTCGTTGCTCAGATCGGCGTCGATCGGAAACGGGAGGACGTCGGCGCGGTTCAGGATGCGTAGCGTCGTGGGCAGGATCTCGATCTCGCCGGTCGGCAGCTTCGGATTGCTCGTGCCCTCGAGACGGGGCGAGACTTTGCCCTCCACCTGGATGACATCCTCGTGCCGCAAAGTGTGCGCCAGCTCCGTGGCGGTCGCGTTTTCCTCGGGACGGAAGACGATCTGGGTGAGCCCTTCGCGGTCGCGCAAATCGATGAAAACGACGCCGCCATGATCGCGGCGCACGTGCACCCAGCCGGCGAGTTTCACCGTCGCGCCCAGGTCGGTAGCGCGCAGTTCGTTGCAATGGTGGGTGCGATAAAAACTCATCGGGCGGGTCGGGAAGCTGGGTCAAGGCGCAAGATGCGCAAGCAGGTCTTCGGGCGCCACGAGCTGCTCGACGCGGCTGGCGAGTTCTTTCACTTTCACCTGCGGCCATTCATCGCCGAACAGGACCGCAAAGCGCGCGCCGAGATGCTCCGCCTGCTGGAATTGCTTACCCACCTTTGCGGCCACGAGCGGGTAGTCGACGCGCAAACCGCGGTCGCGCAGCTCTTGCACGCTGCGGAGCGCATCGCCGCGGCGTTCCTCTTTCGCGACCACGACGTAGACGTCGAGTTGTCGTTCGCGCGTGAGCGCCGTTTCCATCTTCTCGCGCGCCGCGGCGCGATCGCGGATCAATTCCCCGAGGACGACGTCGCCCATCGCGAAACCAAGCGCAGGGAGGGCGACGGCGCCGTCGCTTAGGTTGGCGATCAAGTTGTCGTAACGCCCGCCGCCAGCGATGGCGCGGAACTTCCCGGAACGATCGAAAGCCTCAAAAACGACGCCGGTGTAGTAGGCGAGCCCGCGCACGATCCGCACATCGACCTGCGTGTAATCGGCCAGCCCGCGCTGTGCGAGCTGACGCACGAGTTCGTTCAGCTTTTCGCTCTCGCCGCCCTTCTCAAGAATCTCGAAAACCGGATCGGCCAGCGGACCGAGCAGCTGCGCCGTCTTTTCGCGCGACTCGCGCTCCGCCTTGTCGATCACTTGGAGCGTCTCGCCCCAGCGCTCGGCCGGCACGCCGTGCTGCTGCAAGAAGTCCGTCCAGAACTCGCGGTCGCTGATTCGCACCACTACATCCGCGGCGGTAAAGCCGAAGGCGCGCAGCAGATCGATGCAGACCGCGATCAGTTCTGCGTCCGCCTCGAGCGCGGCCTCGCCGATGATGTCGCAGTTATACTGAAAATGTTCGCGGAGCCGGCCGCGCTGCTGTTTCTCGTAACGGAAACACTGCGGGATCGAGAACCACTTGAGCGGCTTCTTAAAGGCACGTTCGTGGGTCGCAACCACACGCGCCAGAGTCGGCGTGAGCTCCGGGCGCATCGCGACTTCTCGGTCGCCTTTGTCGGTAAAGTTAAAAAGCTGCCCGACAATCTCGTTCCCGCTTTTCTTGCGGTAGAGCTCAGTCGGCTCCAGGACCGGGCCGTCCCATTCGACCAGGCCGTAGCGACGCGAGACCTCGCGCCATCGGGCAAAGACGTAATTGCGCATCGCGCAATCGGCCGGCAGAAAGTCGCGGAACCCAGGAAGCGGCTGCATCTCTTCAGGGCTGAAATGCGACCGGGACTGACGCCCGAGCCGAAAAGAGGATGCTCCCGTGAATAAAGACCGAGCTGGAGCAGTCGGATATCAGCACGCGGAGACCATCCGTTTAACCAACCAAAAGGACAAATATGAAACAGACAGCATTCAGCAAATTATTGGCCGTCGGCGCAGTGAGCGCCTTGGCTCTTGGCAGCACCTTCGCACAGACGACCACCACCCGTGAGGCTACCACCTCCGTGGGCGGCGCCGGCGTCTCTGCGACGACCACGGTCGGCGGCACCACCGGTGTGAGCGCCTCCACCACCACGAGCACGAGTTCGCTCGATGGCACGGGTACGATCACGACCTTCACGCCAGGATCGGAATCCTTCAGCGTGCGGTCGGAATCGAGCACCTCGCCGGTGACCTACTACACTTCGAAAGACGTGACTGTAGTCGACCCAGCGGGCGCCGTGGTGGACATGAAGCTTCTCCGTGCGGATATGCCGGTGAAGTACACCTACGTGAAGCAGGGCGACCGTATGGTTGTCTCGAAGATCATCGTGCAGAAGCCAGTGGCCGAGATCACCAAGGAAACGACCACGACGACGACGACGACCCACAAGTAAGTCGTTCTCGTTAGCAAAAATCCATTGGAGCGCCCGCGGAACGTGTTTCCGCGGGCGTTTTTTGTTTTCCGGCGCTAGTCGCCGTAGCCGTGCGGGAACTTCAGGTGCCACTTCCAGGCACTCTCGATGATGGCGTCGAGATTCTGGAAACGCGGCGCCCAGCCCAGCTCCGCTTTGATCTTCCCGGAGGCGGCGATCAAGCGTGGCGGGTCGCCCGCCCGGCGCGGTTTTTCCACGACAGGAATGTCGCGGCCTGTAATGGCGCGGCAGACGTCGATCACCTCGCGCACGCTCGAACCGCCGCCGGTGCCCAGATTGTAAAATTCACTCTTCGGAGCGCTCAGCGCGAGGATGTGCGCCTGCGAGAGGTCGAGGATGTGGATGTAATCGCGAATGCAGGTGCCGTCCGGCGTCTCGTAGTCCGTCCCGTAAATCTGCACGTTTGGGTTCAGGCCGAGCGCGACCTTCACGATATTCGGGATGAGGTGCGTCTCGATGCGGTGGTCCTCGCCGAAGTTTTCCGAGGCACCAGCAGCGTTGAAGTAGCGTAACGCGACGAAACGCAGCTCGTGGATCTCGTCGTACCACCGGAGGATGCGCTCGAAGGCGAGCTTTGATTCGCCGTAGGGATTGATCGGCCGCTGCGGCAACGTCTCGTCGATCGGCACCCGCTCGGGCGGGCCGAAGGTGGCGCAGGTAGAGGAAAAAACGAGCCGCTTCACGTCGGTCGCGACCATCGCGTCGAGCAGGTTCACGCCGTTCGCGACGTTGTTCCGGAAGTATTTCGACGGGTTCGTCATCGATTCGCCGACGAGCGCACTGGCGGCGAAGTGCATCACTGCGTCCGGTTGCGCGTCGCGCAGCGCCTGCTCGATCTGGTCCCGATTCGCCAGGTCGCCCTCGAAAAAGCGCGCCCGTGGGTCAAGCGCGCGGC
>JBKJKL010000218.1:0-3947 GCA_046597485.1 Chthoniobacterales bacterium | reverse complement strand
CTCGCCTGCCTCATAGATCGAGCCGCCCCGTTTCCCGACCACGCCCTCAAGCCGCATCTTGCGCACCGCATCGAGCACTTGCCCGGCCGGCGCCTCGAGCAGCGGCGACCGGCGGATCGGGTCGCCCACCTTGCCTAACAAGTCATTGAGCAGCTGGCGCCGGCGCTCGATCGACTCCGTGAGCAACTCCTCGCCGTCGCGGTTCAAGAGATCGAAGGCGTAGAAGAAAACGTCCAGCGGCCGGGTCAGGTTGTTCTGCAGCAACTGGAACGAAGGCCGTCCATCTTCTTCGAGCGCGACGATCTCGCCGTCGAGGGTGAAGTCGCCCGACAGCTTTCGCAGCGCCTCGACCACGTTCGGGAAACGCTCGTTCAAGACGTTTTCGTTCCGTGAATAGAGCTTCACGATACCGCCCGTTTTCACGGCGAGCGCGCGGTAGCCGTCGAACTTAATCTCGAAGGTCCAGTTGCCGTCGTCCGGCAATTTCGTAACCGCCTTGCACTTCATCGGCTCGATGAAGCGCGGCTGCCGCACGGCCGTCGTCGGTTTCGTCGCATGCTTCTTCGCCGCGGGACGATGGCTTTGCCACTGCGCGTCGTTCGCCTTCGCGATCTGCGCCATCGTCCGTCCGCTCTTCGTTGACTTGTCGTCCTGCTTAGGGGTGAAGGGCTGCCTCGATTCACCAGCCTTGATCAACAGCCAGCGGTTGCTTTCCGGCTCGCGCTTGTCCTTCACCAGGATCCACTCGCCTATCAATTTTTCGCCATGCATCACGATGTGCATTTTGCCGGCATGGAAGGCAGCGGCATCGTTCCCGGTGATGTCCTGATAGACGCCTTCGTCCCACAACATCACTGTGCCGGCGCCGTAATTGCCCGGCGGGATCGTGCCTTCGAAGCTGCCGTATTCCAGCGGGTGATCCTCGACGTGCATGGCGAGGCGCGATTCCCGCAACTCGGTCGGCATGCCTTTCGGCACCGCCCAGGAACGCAATACCCCCTGCATCTCGAGCCGGAAGTCGTAGTGCAAATGACTCGCCTCGTGTTTCTGGATGACGAAGCGGTGCGGCCCTTTCCGCTTCGCATCTTTTGCCGGCGGCGTCTCCGCGGCCGGCTCGGGCGTACGGTTGAACTCACGCTTCGAGGAATACTCGCGGAGCGATTTGTCGCGCACACGCGCGGAGGGTTTGTCGTTCCGCGGCCAGCGGCTCAGTTTCGGTTTCGGCCCAGCCGCGAGAGCAGTAGTGAATGCGGCCGGCAGTTCCTGCTGTAACTCGAGGACCGGCGCAAAGAGATCGCCTTCCTTCGCGATTCGCTTGATCGCCGCCTCCGGCGTAAAGGCGAGACGGCTCGTGTCTTTTCGTTTCACCGCGCGCGCCAGCTCCTCCCACGCCAGCGGCATGGAGACGAAAGGCGTCGCGCCTTTCGCGCGCAGTGCGTAAACGCCGACCGTTGTCTTGAAGTCGGAGTTCTGGCTCCAGTCGATGAGGACCTTGCCGCCCCGCAGGCTCTTCGCCATCTCGGAAACAACGCCTTTTGGCAATTGATGCGCGACGAGTTCCGCGACCGTTTTCGCGAAGGGCTGCGTCACTTCGTAGCTCGCCTCCGCGTTTAGCGGCACGCTCAGATGCAGCCCCTTCGATCCGGAAACTTTGACGAACGACTCGAGACCCCACGTCTCGAAAAGCGCGCGCAGGTGCAACGCGATCTCGCCGCACTCGAGCAGGCCCGCGGGCTCGCCCGGATCGAGGTCGAAGACAATTGAGGTCGGCCGATGCAGGTCCGGCGCGCGCGCGAGCAGAACGTGCTTTTCGATATCGGCCAGATTGGTCGCCCAGACGAGCGTCGCGCGGTCGTTGCAGAGAATGTAGTTGATCGCCCCCTCGCCCTCCGAGCGCGGGACGGCGAAAGTTTCCACCCAGCGCGGCGTGTGTTTCGGCGCGTTTTTCTCGTAGAAATAATCGCCACCGATCCCCTCCGGATAACGCTTCAGGGTGAGCGGCCGATCGCGCAGATGCGGCAGAATCGTCGCCGCGATCTCACTGTAGAACGCGATCACCTCACCCTTCGTGAACCCGCTTTCCGGGAAGAAGACCTTCTCGAGATTCGAGATCGTCAGCTCGCGTCCATCGATCTCGACCTGTTGCTGCTTCTTCGCCATCTTCAGTCCGTTAACGAACAGTCACCGCGACCGGCCGCCAGTCATCCTTCATAAATTTTCCCGCGCGACATACCACCAAGATGAAACGTTTTTTTAAGTGGGCGGCGATCCTCATTCTGCTCGCGCTCGCCCTCCTTTTTCAATTTGCCTACTGGACCTCGAAAAGCGGCTGCGAGGCGATGAACGGCGCCACCGGCACGCTGATGAAAGCCGTCGTCTACTGCGATTACGGCTCGCCGAACGTTCTCAAGGTGACGCAGATCGCGAAGCCCAGGCCGGACGAGACGCAGGTCCTCGTGAAAGTGCAGTTCGCCTCGATCAATCCTTACGATTGGCACTTCATGCGCGGCAAACCGTACATCATGCGGATGGCGAGCGGGCTCCGGAAACCGAAGAGCGGGCGGCTCGGGGTGGACTTCGCCGGCACGGTCGAAGCCGTCGGCACCAAGGTGACCAGTTTTAAACCCGGCGACGAAGTCTTCAGCGGCAAACTGGGCGCGCTCGCGGAATACATTGTGATCAACGAACGAAACCTGGTCCGGAAGCCCGAGAACATTTCGAGTGAGCAGGCGGCCGCGGTCTACATCGCTGGCGTGACCGCGCTCCAGGCGCTGCGCGACAAGGGGAAGCTGCAGCCGGGCGAGCGGGTTTTGATCAACGGCGCGTCCGGCGGTGTCGGCACCTTCGCGGTGCAAATCGCAAAGACACTCGGCGGCGACGTGACCGCGGTTTGCAGCAAGCGAAACGTCGATCTCGTCCGCTCGCTCGGCGCTGATCATGTGATCGACTACACGCAGCGCGACTTCACCGAGGAGGCCGAGGAGTATGACGTGATCCTCGACATGGTGGGCAACCACGGACTGCTCGCTTCCCGTCGCGTGCTCAGCCCGCACGGCCGATACGTTATGGTCGGCGGTGTGAAGGGCACCTGGATCGCGCCGCTCGATACCGTCCTGTTAGGCCTCGTTCTCTCGCCTTTCATCCGACAAAAAATGGGCTTCATGATCGCCGATGCGAACCCGGAGGACATGGCTCGCCTGCGCGACCTGATCGCGGCCGGGAAGCTCACGCCAGTGATCGATCGCCGCTATCAGTTGGACGAGATCGCGGATGCCATGCGCTACCTCGAGGAAGGACACGCCCGCGGCAAAGTAGTCATCGCGCTCGAGTAGCGCTTTCCACAAACTGCGCGATCGCTTGCAGGATGCGCGCGTCCACCTCAGCCTGCGTTTCACTCGCGAGGCGCAGATCGCCTTTCCTCACGGCTAACGAGTGATCACCGCCTTCGACCACGTGCAGGTCGTTCGGCGCGCGCATTTCTCGCCGCACCTCCGCGAGTAAGTCGAGCGGGCAAAGTGGGTCGCGCGTCCCTTGAACGAAGAGCAGCGGCGTGGTCGTTTCGCGCAGGACTTTGTCACGCCGCTTCGCCGGATCGCCGCCGCCGCAGAGTGGATAACCCAAGCAGACCAGCGCGCTCACTTTCTCTTCCAGCGCGAGATGGCAGCCGATCCGGCCGCCCATGCTCTTCCCGATCAGGATGACCGGCCCATCGTGCGCAGCCCGTGCCCGAGCAAGCGCGACCCGATGCGCCTCGACCAGATGCCGCAGTGGATCGGGCCGCCGCGAGCCTTCGCGCTGGTAATCGTAGTCAAACGAAACAACGCGGCCGATCGCCCCCAGCCGCTCTGCCCACGCGCGCAACCAGGGATGCGTCGAGGGTGCGCCAGCTCCGGGCGCGAGGAGGAAGAGGAGATTTGCGGAGGGTTTCACGGAGTGTTCCCGCGCAC
>JBKJKL010000076.1:0-7467 GCA_046597485.1 Chthoniobacterales bacterium | reverse complement strand
GGGCGCGGGGTGAGATCGAGCTTCGGATCGATCATGAGTTCGGCGAGTTTTGGTTCGTCGAAGGCTTCGATCCGGGTCGCGAGTGAGGTGTCGCTGAGAATGAAAACGGGCGTGCTGTATTTGCGGGCGATGCGCGCGGCTTCGATCGCGATGTAGAAACAATCTTCCACCGTTTGCGCGGCGAGGACGACTCGCGGGCTGTCGCCGTGTCCGCCGTAGACGGCTTGGAAGAGATCGCTCTGCTCCACGTTGGTCGGCAGGCCCGTGCTCGGTCCACCGCGTTGGACGTTGATAATGATGAGCGGCATCTCCGCCATCGAGGCCCAGCCGATCGCTTCGGTCTTAAGCGAAATGCCGGGACCCGCGCTGCCGGTGACGGCGAGATAACCCGAGAGCGAAAAACCGAGCGCGGTGGAGACGGCCGCAAGTTCGTCCTCCGATTGCACGAAGAGGCCGCCGTATTTCGGAAGCTCGCTCCGCAAAATTTCCATGACCGACGACCAAGGCGTGATCGGATAACCGGCGCCGTAACGCACCCCGCCTGCAAGCAGTCCGTAGGCGAGCGCCTGGTTGCCATCCATCGTGATTTGCGCGCGAGCACCGGCTTTTTTCTCGATGTGCTCAAACTGGTATCGCCGCGTCAGGAGATTGCCGACCGCGTATCCGTAGCCGGCGGTGAACGCCATGATCGCGGTGTTGACGATGCTCTCGTCTTTCCCGGCGAATTTTTCTTTTATCAAGGTCGTCAGCTTCTCGACATCGAGATGGAAAATCTTCGCGATCAAACCCATCACGAAAATGTTTTTGCCCTTGTCCTTCGCGGTCCCGCCGAGCGCTTCGACGGTGAGTCCGGTGATCGGGACACCGGCGTAAACGAACCGTTTATCGTCCAGGTCCGGCTCGACGTTATCCGAATCGTAAAGAAGCACGCCGCCTTCCTTCAGGAAGCTGATGTGGTCCTCGTAGCTGTGCTGGTAGAACGCGACCAGGAAGTCGGCTTCGTCGCCGGCGGAGAGCACTTCGCCCGTCCCCATGCGGACCTGGAAAATCGACGGGCCGCCCGAGATGGTGGAGGGGATCGTCATGTAAGTCATGACGTCCTGGTCGCTGCGGCCGGCGAGCCGCGCGAGGAACGCGCCGACGCTCTGGATGCCGTCCTGCGAATTGCCGGCCAGCCTGATGACGGCGTCGTTGATATTCTCCGGCCGAAGGTCGGCGCGGCTGTTCGGCGCCACGGTAGGGTTGGGAGCTTCGGCGCTATTTCCGGAAGGGTCAGTCGGATTCACAGTTTAAAAAACCTCGAGCGGACACTCGGACAAGGCGCGGGAATTTGCGAGGGAAAATCGGGCTGCGTGCGCAGCGGCGAAGATTCACGTTTGCATTCGATCACACTGCCCGCATAGTGGGCCCCTAAGGACACGGGGTGGAGCAGTCTGGTAGCTCGTCAGGCTCATAACCTGAAGGCCGCGGGTTCAAATCCCGCCCCCGCAACCAATCGTCCGTCTCGCGGATCGGATTGTTCCTTGCTCACCCCTTCGCTCTGGCACTCATTGAGCGGCCATGAACACGCTGCGCCTCGGAGTGAATGTCGACCACGTCGCGACGTTGCGGCAGGCGCGCTATGCGGCGATGCCGGAATCCCGAAACGCGGAGCCGGACCCGATCGCGATCGCTGGCATCTGCGAACGCGCCGGCGCCCACAGCATCACCGCGCATCTCCGCGCGGATCGTCGCCACATGCAGGACCGCGACCTCGAGCGTTTGCGCGAGTCACTCGTGACCAAGCTGAATCTCGAGTTGGGGAACACGCCGGAGATCGTTGATTTCGCCCTGCGCCTCGTGCCAGATGAGGTCTGCCTCGTTCCGGAAAAACGGGAAGAGATCACCACCGAGGGCGGGCTGGATCTGGTGGCACACGCGCGCGAGCTCGCGCCGACGGTGAAGCGGCTCCAGGCGGCCGGCATTCGCATCAGCATGTTCATTGATCCCGAGCCCGCGCAGGTCGATGCCGCGGTCGAGCTCGGGGCGGAGATCGTCGAATTGCACACCGGCAAACTCGCGAATGCTTTCACAGAAAAGTTTGAGCGGCAGGAATTGGATCGTTTGCGGGCCGCCGCGATTCGCGCGTCGAATTTCAACCTCCAGGTCAACGCCGGCCACGGCATTAACTACCGCAACATTTCCCTGATCCACAAAGTGCCGAAGCTGACCGAGCTGAACATCGGGCATTCCATCGTCGCGCGCGCCGTCTTCATCGGGTTCGATGCCGCCGTGCGCGAGATGCTGGCGGCGATGCAGAATTATCCGGGATGAGTGTCGTCGGCGTCGGTGTGGATATCGTGGAGACGACGCGGATCGATCATTCGCTGGAGCGTTTCGGCGAGCGCTTCCTCCAACGCGTTTTCACTGCGGGCGAGATCGAATATTGCCGTTCGATGAAGTTCCCGGCGCGGCACTTCGCCGCGCGTTTTGCGGCAAAGGAGGCCGTCTCCAAGGCGTTCGGCACCGGCATCGGCAAGGCGATGGGCTGGCGCGATATCGATGTTCATCGCCACCCGAGCGGGCAGCCGTTTGTCGTGCTCGAAGGCGGTGCGAAAGAGCTCGCCGCGGCCCGCGGCATTCGTGAGGTCTCGATTAGCTTGAGCCACACCGATCATCACGCCGTCGCGATGATCGTAATCGAGAATTAGCTTCTCGGGCGGCGCTTCCGGAAAGCGAGCGCGGTCGCGCCGAGCAGGCCGACAGCCAAGAGCCGGAAGGTCGCGGGTTCCGGAACGAGGAAGCCCCTGATTTCTCCGCCCCCGAATGCGGAAGTGTGAATGTTCAGATAAGCCTGCCCATTGTTTAGCGCGGTGGCGAAGGCTGCTTCGGCACCAGCCGGCGTCCCGCCGTTCGCGGTGATGTAGGAGGCATTCCAAGTCGAACTCAGGGTGGTGTCGAAAGTCATGTTGTAGGATCCGCTCGTCACCCCAAGCGGAAAGCCACTGAAGGTCGGAGTCTGCGTCGCCACGCCCGAGTTCGCTGGCGGGGTCGCCGGCGCGTGGATGTGCGCCGCGGACGTTGTGCCGGTCAGACCAGTAAAATTCACCTGCACCTGCAGGGTGTGTGTTTGCAGACTGAACGTGACGGTCGTGAACCCGGTGCCGGCTGATGCATTCGGTGGATTCTCGTTCGCACCGTTCAAGACCGCAGTGAAGACCTGCGCTTGGGAGGTGAAAGAGAAGAGGAGGAACGCCGCGGTCGCTGCGGCATAAGTTAAGGCTGGGCGAGACTTCATGGGAGAGCTTCTTTCGGTTGGGGGTTTTCCGCTCGGGCTTGGCCATGGATACCAAATCGCGACACGGATGCGCACGACAAAAATTGAACGGTGACGTTACCGCTGCGGAGCAATGGAAAAGGCGCGAACGAGCACCACGCCGTGCGGCGCTACTGCCATTGCAAAGCGCTCGCTGAACTCACCAAGATCGCGTTGCCGCCAAACATCGCGCACCGACCACGCGACAGCTTTGCCGAGTTTCGGCAGGGGTAACTGCACCTGCGCCCGTTTTTCCCCGCGATTGAAAAATCCGAGCGCCCACGATCCGTCCTCCAGTGGCTTCGCAAAAACATCGGTGCGCCAGCCGCCGCCGATCCGGATGGCCTGTTTGCCTAACAAGTCCTGATTAAGGTCGAGCACTTCGTCGTTCGTGATCAAGCCGAGGGTAAACGGGTCGAGCTTCTCCAGATCGCAACCGAGGAGGAGTGGCCCGCCGAGCAGCGCCCACAGGCTGACGTGCGCATACTGCTCGGCCGAGGTCAGCCGCGTCTGGCGCGGATGGCCCCAGCCGACTTCGCCGATAACCAGCATGTCCGGGTCGTTGCAATGCCCGGGCCGTTGAAATGGGGCCCACCGATCGCGCGTGAAGCCGATGCCGCGCACATCGTCCCACGTGTCCATCACGTCGCTCGAAGTCCGCCAGCTGTTCGCGCGTGCGCTCACCTCGGCCGCGACCCCAAGCGCAGTGTTATTCGAGACGCTGTAGACAATGTCGCGTCCGCAGCGTGCGAGCGCCGCGCCCATCTCCTCCACGTGCGCGACGTCGATCGGCACCCAGTCATACTTCAAATAATCAACGCCCCAAGCGGCCCACTGCGCGACATCCGCCGCGACGAAGGAATGGCCGCCGAAGGCGCGCAGCTCCGCCTTGAGCGCGGATTGCCGGCGCTTCTCCATCCGGTAGTGCAGCGGCGCGAGCCAGCGCTGGCGCGCGAGCCATGATTGGTTGGGAGGGAAGCGATAGTGAAAGTTTTGATTATGCTCGCCGCGGTCGATCCAGGTGTAACCGCCATCCGCCCGGTCAGCGGAAGAGCCGATGTTGAAATTGAACGTCGTCCGCCACGGGCTGGAGTAGATGCCGAGCTTCAGGCCTAACGAGTGCACTTCCTCGGCCAGCGCCGCCAAGTCGGGGAATTTCGCATTCGGCTGGATGGCGTTGAAGTCGCCCCCGCGCCGGCCCTGCCAGCCGTCGTCGAGGTTGATGTAAGTCCAGCCGTGCTCGCGCAGCCCGCTCGCGACCAGCGCCTGCGCCGCGGCGTGCACTTTCTCCTGCGTGACGCCGCCGCCCCAGATGTTCCAGCTGTTCCAGCCCAAGGGAGGCGTGAGCGCGATCTCGTCGCCGACGACAATGGTGAACAGCCGCTCCGCCGTCCCGCGCGAGTTCTGCGCCTGCAAGGTAACTGCGTGCCGGCCACGCTCCGACAGTGCGCCGGTAATACGACCCGTCTCCGGGTCTAACGAGAGACCGGCCGGAAGATCGCGCGCCGCAAAGCGCATCGGCCGCTCGCCCGTGGCCGCGATTTGGAAAAGAAAAGGCGCGCCCGGCCGCACGCCAAACACCTTCGCGCCGTTGATCCGCGGCACGGGCTGCGCCGGTGGCGTAAGGATTGGAAAGCGATCCGGCGGACGAGCAGCCTCCTGCCGCGAGTAGGCAGCGAAGCCGCCAAGCAGGGGACGAATCGCGCCGCGATGGAAAAACCGAGCCAAGCCTCCCTCGTATCGCGCAGCCTGCGATTAGCAAGCAGCTGCAACGAGCTGAGCCCGCATTTGCGCGGAATCGGCCACGCCCGCAATGTCAGCGAGCCCATGCCGAAGCTCTTCTACCTCACGACTGCGATCGACTACACCAACGGGGCGCCGCACATCGGCCACGCCTATGAGAAGGTGCTGGCCGACGTCCTCGCGCGCTATCGGCGCTTTATCGGCGAGCCGGTGCGACTGCTTATCGGGGTCGATCAACACGGCCAGAAAGTGCAGCAGTCGGCTGCGAAAGAGGGCGTGCCGCCGAAGGAATTCGTCGATCGGATTACCGGCCAATTTCTCGCGCTCTGGCACAAGCTCGACATCCGCTACGACGTCTGGGCGGCGACGACCGAGGAGCTGCACAAGGCGTGTGTGCGAGGCATTCTGCAGCGCCTCTGGGACGATGGGAAAATTTACCAGGACAAGCAGGCCGGCCACTACTCGGTCCGGCAAGAGCAATTCCTGACCGACAAAGAACGCAATGAGACCGGCGCCTTTGGCGAGGAGTGGGGCGAGGTCGAGTATCGCGAGGAGGAAAACTATTACTTCCGGCTCGCGGAACATCGCGATTGGTTGCTCGGCTTGCTCGAGGCGCGCGCCGATTTCGTCACCCCGGATTTTCGCCGAACTGAGCTGCGCAATGCGGTCGAAAAGATCAGCGGCGACCTCTGCATCTCGCGGCCGAAGTCGCGCCTTGATTGGGGCATCGAGTTTCCCTTCGACGCGAATTTCGTCACCTATGTCTGGTTCGATGCGCTGACGAATTACATCAGTTTCATTGGCTACGATCCGATGGTCAGGATCTTCGGCGAGCAGCCAGCCGCGTTCCGCGAGGTCTGGCCCGCGGTCCACATCATCGGCAAGGACATCATGATTCCGGCGCACGGCATTTATTGGCCGATCATGCTGCACGCGCTCGGCTTCCCGGATGACCAGATCGCTCCGCTCCTGGTGCATGGTTGGTGGAACATCTCCGGCGCGAAGATGAGCAAATCGCTCGGCAACGTGGTCGACCCAAGCCTGCTCGCGGACCAATACGGCGCCGAGACGCTGCGCTATTATTTGATGGCCGACATCGCGACCGGCCGGGACAGCGACTTCTCCGAGGAACGCCTCATCGGCCGCTACAATACCGATCTGGCTAACTCGTTAGGCAATCTCCTCAACCGCTCGCTCAACATGGCGCAGCGCTATCGCGGCGGTGTCCTGCGGAAGAGCGGAGATGACTCGCCACTGCGTGCGCCGGCCGAAGCGGCGATCGCGGATTATCGCCAGCATCTCGATCAATATCAGGTGAGCGCGGCGCTGGAGTCGCTGATCGCTTTCGTCACCACCTGCAACGGCCATGTCGAAACAACGGCCCCTTGGAAACTGGCGAAAGATCCGGCGCAGGCGGAGGCCCTCGATGCGGTCCTTTACTCGCTCGCCGAAGCGGTGCGCATCGCTGCGCTTCTCCTCTCGCCCGTGCTACCGCATGCGGCCCAAGCGATCTGCACTCAGCTCAACTGGAAAGGCGAGATGACCCTCGCCGCGACCGCGTGGGGGGGGCTGCCGGATGGCCACTCGTTAGGCCAACCAACCCCGGTCTTCCCGCGACTCGAGCCGCTGGTGGAAAATACGGCCGGCTAGCGGAGACCGCTGTCGACCGTCCAGCTCATCGTCTTCATTTCTCCGGCGACGACCTGCACTTGGCTACGCTCGAAGCGACCGATGCCGCCGGGCGTGTTCTTGCGTGCAATTTTGTATTCGCCCGGCGGGAGCACGACGCGGAAGGCGCCGTCTTTATCGGTCGTAAAAGTCGCGACCACGTCGTCGCCTTTCATCACGACAAATTCGACGGCCGGCAGCGGGCGGCTATCGGGTTCACCGGCGCGGATCGGGCCGCCGTGAGCGGGACTCATCGAGATGATTCCCTCGAGGCCAGTTTCGTTCGGGCTCGCGTGCATGGAACCGCAGAGTAGCGCGGGCAAGAGGAGGAGGAGAAGTGCCTTCATTCCCGAAGCCTAATGCACATCACGCCGGGACGAAACGCTCATCGGGCCGGCACGGCCGGTCCGGAGGAGAAGAAAGTTTCTCCGCCCACCCCCGAACTTGTCTTTACAGGGACCGCGGGACCTTGCTAGACGCGGACAGCGCGCCAGCGCTCACCCAAGTCTTTATGAACGACAGTGCGATTATCGACACCTACGAACGGAAGATCGGCGGCTTCCTCGATCCCGCGATCGTGCGCGAGCTTTCCAAGATCAAGCCGTGGCGCGGCCTCGCGCAGATCGCGCTGGAATGGATCGGCATCGCCGTCGCGATCGCGCTCTGCAGCCACTTCTGGCATCCGCTATCCTACCTTGTGACCGTGATGTGGATCGGCGCGCGGCAAAACGGGCTCGCCGTCCTGATGCACGAGGCGGTGC
>JBKJKL010000316.1:0-4245 GCA_046597485.1 Chthoniobacterales bacterium | reverse complement strand
TCAACGCCCTCGTGGCCGCGTGCGATGTGCTTTTCGCGGCCTATCTCGATTTTCCGAACAGCAGCAACATCCTGACGAAGGCAGCCTTGTTCGAAAAGCCGGTGGTGGTGAGCGATGGTTACCTGATGGCGGAACGCGTCCGCAAATACCGGATGGGTGAGGTGGTGCCGGAAGGGGATGCGACGGCGGTGCGCGAGGCGCTGGAGCGCATCACGGCGGACCGCGCCGGATGGATCGCGCAGCAGCAGCCGCGCTGGGCGGAGTATCGCGCGGAGCATAGTTACCCGCGCTTGAAGGAAGCTTTCGAGAAGCTGCTGCGCTGCTAACCCCGATGCCTTCGATCTCGATCATCATTTGTACGCGGAACCGCGCGACGGCGCTGGCGACCACGCTGGCGGCGCTCGGTGCCTTGTCCGTTCCAGCAGGATGTGAAGTGGAAGTCGTCGTGGCCGATAACGGCTCCACCGATGAGACGGCAGAGGTGCTCGCCTCCGCGCGATTCGCGGAGCTGCAGCTTCAGTCGCTCTTTGTGCCGGAGAAGGGCAAAAGCTTTGCTTTAAATGCTGCCATCGCAGCCGCGCGTGGCGAGTTGCTTCTTTTCACGGACGACGATGTCGTGCCGGTGCCGGATTGGATGGAAAAACTCACGCAGCCGTTGCGCGACGGAGCAGCGGATGCGGTTGGCGGTCGGATCGAACTGGCGCCGGAACTGCAGCGTCCCTGGCTGACGCCGAACCTCGCGAGCTGGCTGGCGGTGACGGACACCAGTTTGCCTGAGTTCGAACTGGTCGGCGCCAACATGGGACTGCGGCGCACGGTCTTGGAAAGGGTCGTGTTCGATGGCGCGCTCGCGCCGGGTGCGATCGGGTTGGGGGAGGACACGCTGCTGACCTGGCAACTGCACGACGCTGGCTTCCGCATCCTCTTTGTGCCGGACGCGGTCGTCGTGCATCACCCGGAAGCGAGCCGACTCCGGCGCGCCTCGTGGTTAAAAATGGCGGAGAGCCATGGTCGGAAGGACGCGTATCTGCGTTACCATTGGCTGCACGACGACATCCGCGCGCCGCGGCTGCGCCGGTTGGTCTTGCGCGGCAAGCTCGCCCTGCGCCGGCTCCTCCAGCCGCCGGTCGCGCTCGAGGCGGAAAGTTGTGAACCGTGGGAGATGAGCTACGTGGGCGACATCGCGATGTGCACGCAGTTTTGTGCGGAGAAAAAACGCGCCCGTCGCTATCCGGGACCGCGACGGGGGAGTGAAAAGGCCAACGCCGGTGAGTGAGGGATCTGGGTCAACCAAGCGCGCGTGGGGCGGCCTGCTCGTACACAAGCCGCGCTGGGGAATTTCATGGCGCGGCTGGCTCGTCTTCTTCGCGATATTCGCAGTCGTCTTCTGGCTGGTGGTGCAGAACGCCTTCACGTTTCTCGCCGTGTATGCGCCAGTGCAGACGGACGTTCTGGTGGTGGAAGGCTGGATGGATAACTGGGCGTTTCCGTTCGCGGCCGCGGAATTCCAGCGCGGGCATTACAAGATGGCGCTCAGCACCGGCGGACCGGTCGTCGGAACGGGCGGATACTCGAACGATTTCAACACGGTCGCGAGCGTTGGCGCGGAGCGTTTGATCGCGGCCGGCGTCCCGCGCGAGTTGGTGCGTATCGTGCCCTCGCGCGAGTCGGCGCGGGATCGCACTTACTCGAGTGCGGTCGCCTTGCGGCGCTGGCTGCAGGAAAACGGGAAAGAAATTCGCGCGGTCAACGTTGTCACCCAGACCACCCACGCGCGCCGGTCGCAGATGTTGTTTCAAAAAGCCTTGGGCCACGAAGTGGAAGTCGGCATCATCCCGATCCTCAGTCCCGACTTTGATTCGAAAGTCTGGTGGCGTTACTCCGAAGGGGTGCGGGACGTGATCGATGAGGCTATGGCTTACTTCTACGCACGTCTTTTCTTCTGGCCGGACCGTTGACGCGGCCTGCCCCTTGCTCGTGCTCAACCTTCCTTCCTCGCCACTTACCTTTTCTTCCTGATGAAAATTGCCATCGTCGGCCTTGGTTACGTCGGTCTCCCGCTCTCGATCCAGTTTGCGCGCTGTGGCGTGGAAGTGCTGGGCTTGGACATCGACGTAGCGAAGGTGGACGCGATCAACCAGGGCCGCAGTTACATCAAGCATATTGAGGAAGCTTCGATCGCGGAGCTGGTGGAAAAGAAATCCTTCTCGGCCTCGACGGATTTTAGCCGGGTGCGCGAGGTCAGCGCGGTCCTGATCTGCGTGCCGACGCCGCTCGGCCGGCATGGCGAGCCGGATCTTTCCTTTGTCCTGGATACCGGCCGATACCTGAGCCCTTACCTGGGGCAGGGGATGCTGGTCGTCCTGGAATCGACCACCTATCCCGGCACGACCGATGGCGAGTTGCGCGCGGTGCTTGAGGAAGGCTCGAAGCTGACCGCGGGCGTTGATTTCCATCTCGCCTTCTCGCCGGAGCGCGAGGATCCCGGCAATCCTGGCAGCCATGTCGGGCGGGTGCCGAAAGTTGTCGGTGGTCTGACGCCGGCCTGCCTCGCGAAGGCAGTCGCGTTGTATGAGAAAGCGGTCGGGACCGTCGTTCCAGTCTCGTCCTGCCGCGTAGCGGAAGCGGCCAAACTGCTCGAGAACATCTTTCGCAGCGTGAACATCGCGCTCGTGAACGAGCTGAAGCGCGTCTACGCCGCGATGGATATCGATATCTGGGAAGTGATCGCGGCCGCGAAGACGAAGCCGTTTGGCTTCATGCCGTTTTATCCGGGGCCGGGCCTCGGTGGGCACTGTATCCCGATCGATCCGTTTTATCTCACCTGGAAAGCGCGCGAATTCGAGCAACATACGCGCTTCATCGAGCTGGCCGGCGAGATCAACACTGCCATGCCGGACTACGTAGTCGGTCGCGTCATCGAAGCTTTGAACGCGGCGACGAAGCCGCTCCGTGGTAGCCGCGTTTTGATCGTGGGCCTCGCCTACAAGCCGGACGTGGATGACGAGCGCGAGTCGCCCAGTTACCGGCTGCTCGAGAAATTGAGCGACCGCGGGGCGGAGGTCGCTTACCACGATCCGCATGTGCCGATCATCGGGCCGACGCGGGAACACGCGCGCTGGACCGGCGTGCGCTCGGTGGAATGGAATGAGGAGACGATCGGCGGTTTCGATGTCGTGCTGATCGCGACGGCCCATGCGGCGGTGGATTACGCGCAGCTCGCGAAGTGGGCGACGTGCATCGTCGATACGCGGAACGTGATGGCGACCGTGCCAGGCGCTGCCGGCAAAGTCTGGAAAGCATGAGCCTGGAACCGATCGCGGGGCCCGTCTCGCTGCCAGCGATGCGCGGGCCACTCCCGAAGAAGCTCACGCTCGGCGCGCCGATTTTCGCGCTGCTTCTCGCAGCGTTTTTCGGGCGCTCGCTCGTCCGACTTTTCGTCTATGCCTACGGCGAGAGCCTGCACTCGCACATTGTGCTCGTGCCTCTCATCGCCGGTTACCTGATTCACCTGAACCGCATCCGGCTCGGCGCGGCGCGCGCGCAGTGGAACCTGGCAATACCACTAGCCGTTCTCGGCGCGTTGACCTTCGCGGCGTTGCAAGCCTTCGGCGGAACGCTTTCGGAGAACGATCATCTGGCCGCTTCCGCGTTCGCCTTCCTTTGCTTTCTTTGGGCCGGCGGATTCGTTTGTCTTGGCCGAGAGTGGATGCGGGCTAACGCCTTCCCGGTCGCGTTCCTTCTCTTTCTGATCCCGCTGCCGGACGCGGCGGCCGAGTTGCTCGAGACCGCTTCGAAGTACGCCTCCGCGGATGCGGCCGCGATGCTCATGTCGGCGGCAGGCCTGCCGATGTTGCGCGACGGGCTTTTCTTTAAGCTGCCCGGGCTGGTATTGGAGGTGGCGCAGGAGTGCAGCGGCATTCGCTCAAGCTGGGTGCTGTTCATCACCAGCCTGCTCGCCTCGCATCTCTTCCTGCGGAGCAACTGGCGCCGCGCCATCCTGGTCGCGTTCATCGTTCCGCTTGGCATCATTCGGAATGGCTTCCGCATCGCAGTCATCGCGTGGCTCTGCATCGAATACGGCCCGCACATGATCAGCAGCATTATTCATCGGCGCGGCGGACCGTTTTTCTTTGTCCTCTCCCTCGCTCCGCTCTTTGCCCTGCTTTGGTGGCTGCGCCGGAGTGAACTGAAGAAGCGGCGGCCGGCAGCTCCGGCTGTGTCCTAAAGTGCTTCCCTGTTTAC
>JBKJKL010000123.1:0-4524 GCA_046597485.1 Chthoniobacterales bacterium | reverse complement strand
ATGCGGATCCTTGTCAGTCTGGTGCGGTAACCGTAAACTTCTTGGCATTCCTCCCCTTAAATACCTGGATCAACCGATGGCGAAGAAAAAGGCAAAACGAAAACTGGCCCGGCCGACCTTGCCGATGCAGCGGCATTTGAATCTTCGTGATGAGGGCCGCTGTTTTGATCTGCGCCAGATTTTCGATCGGGTAAACGAGCGTCATTTTAGCGGGCGCTTGCGCGGCTACAAAGTGGTCTGGGGACGCCGCCGGAAAGAACGGCCGAAAGAATATTTCATCTTCGGTTCCATTCAGGAGGAAGATCGCGTCATCCGGATTCATCCGCTGCTCGATCAACCTTTTGTTCCGCGCTGGTTTCTCGAGTACGTGCTCTACCACGAGATGCTGCACTCGGTTGTGCCGGAAGAAAAAGACGCGGGCGGCCGGCGCCGGGTGCACACGGAAGAATTTTATCGCCGCGAAAAAGCGTTCCCGCGCTATCGCCGTGCGCGACGCTGGGAAGACGAAAATCTCGCGCGTTTTCTCCGCTAATCGTCGCCTGGATAATCCGGTAGCCGTCGCAGAGACCGACGGCGCGCTCTTCTTCGAGCATTCGCTCGCGGTGCGAAGCATTACGACGCGTTCCTCTTCTACTCTGTCATCCCGATTCGCCGTAGGACGGAGAGGGACCTCGTAGTTGCAATCCGCGCACCCTCGCAAAAAGAGAACGTGGCTTGCAACTGCAAGATCCTTCGCCGCGGACTACCGGCCCAGGATGACAGAAAGCAGAGGAGAGCCCGACTTCCGCTTGTTCGCCCTCCGGAACAACCGCCAGAATAGCGAGCAACCGCGCAAGGCGTGATCTCTCTCTACCGCACTTCCACCGCCGCCGGCCGCTCGTTCAACTCAGACGGTGAGGGTGTCGTTGCTACGTTCTTCTTGATTAGGTACCAGAGCGCGGTCGCGAGCAGGAGGGAGGTCAGCTTCGCGCGCCAGTTGTTCAGGATCAGCTTCTTCATGAGTGCGATGGAGTAACACCTCCCCGAGTCGTTGCCGGAAACTCTCCGGGGTAAAATTCCGCTCGATCCGGCGGCGATGGCAGATTGAGATCGAGCCGGTCTCTTCCGAGACGACGACTGCGACCGCGTCCGATTCCTCGGTAATCCCGAGCGCCGCCCGGTGTCGCAAACCCAGGCTGCGATCGAGCGTCTCGCGCTGGCTCACGGGAAAAATGCAAGCCGCGGCCGCGATCCGGCCGTTGCGCAGGATGACGCCGCCGTCGTGGAGCGCGGATTTCGGATGAAAAAGCGTGAGCAACAGCTCGGTCGAGAATGCCGCGTCGACGACCACGCCGGTCTCCTCGTAAATTTTAATCGAGGTATCACGCTCGATTGCGATGAGCGCGCCAAACTGTTTGTTCGAAAGCTGCGTCACGACTTCCGCGAGGTCGTGCACCGTTTCGCGTTTCTCGCTCGTCAGCGAAAAAATGGGATGGCCCCCGAGCTCGGCGAGCGCGCGGCGCAATTCCGGTTGGAAAATAACCACCAACGCGACCGCGAGAAAAACCGAGAAGCTACGGATGATGAAGCTGATCACGACCAGGTTCAGAAGCTGCGAAATTAAAATCAGCGTCAGGAAAACGATCGCCATGCCGGTCAGCACTTTCGCGCCTCGCGTGCCGCGGAAGTAGAGATAGCCGTAATAAATGACCACGCTCAGGAGCAGGATTTCGATCGCGCTGCGCCACTTGTCGAAAAAGAGCTGGGTGAATTCCTGGATGGTCATCGGGTGACGGCGAGAAGCGCCTCGGTTGTGCGCAAAGCGTTGGCGTTGGCCGCCACATCGTGGACGCGGAGGACGTGCGCACCGCGTTCGCGCAGGAGCGAGGTCATGGCCACGGTCGCGCTCATCCGGTCGTCGCTCGGGCCGGAGATTTTGCCGAGGAAGGATTTGCGCGAGACGCCGACGACGAGCGGTCGGTTCTCGACCCGCAGTTGCGGAAGATGGGCGAGCAATTCCAGGTTATGCGCGACTGTTTTGCCAAAGCCAATTCCGGGATCAAACGCAATACACATGGGATCAATCCCGCAGCGTACGGCCTCTGCAAATTGCTGTCGAAAAAAATCGGCCACTTCGGCGACCACATCCGTATAGCTAGGATTAGCCTGCATCGTGCCAGGCGTGCCCTGCATATGCATGATGATGAGAGCGGCGCCGGTTTCCGCAGCCAGCGCGAACATTTCCGGATCACCACGGCCGCCGGTCACGTCGTTGATGATCGTCGCGCCGCCGGCGAGCGCAGCCCGCGCCACGGCCGCCTTCGAGGTATCGATGGAAAGATGCGCCGGCACGGAGGAGGCGAGTTGATCGATGACCGGGAGCACGCGGCTCAGCTCGTCGTTAGGCGAAACCGGCTCCGCGCCCGGCCGGGTTGATTCGCCGCCGATGTCGATGATGGCCGCGCCGCTCTGCGCCATCTCGACCCCGTGTTTCACCGCCGCTTCGGTGGCGAAAAATTCTCCGCCATCGGAGAACGAATCCGGGGTCACGTTCAGGACGCCCATGAGCAGTGAGCGGTTTGTTAGATCGAGGACGTTTCCGCCCACCTGCCAGCGCGTTGCGTCCATCACGCTTCAGACTATCACAGCCGGCGCTTTATTCGACCGGGGGCGCTCCGCAAAAATGTGCACTTTCAATCCCGTCGCTTTCCCCGATCATCGCTCCGACCCATGAAACGCGACCCGGCCCTCAAACAAAAAATTCTCTCACTCCTCCAGGGGCCCAAGTACCGGCCGCTCGACAAGAAGGAATTGGCTCGCGCACTCGGTTTGAAAGACGAGGCGCGCAGTGGAATCAAAGAGGTCCTCCGCCAGCTCGAGCACGCCGGGGAGATCGCGCGCATCCGCCAGAATCGCTTCATCCTTCCGGCCGAGGCCGACCTCGTCACCGGGAAGCTGCAGATTATGCAAGCCGGCTTCGGTTTCCTCGTCCGCGAAGGGACGGAGGAAGGGGGCGACATCTATGTCTCTGCTGAGAACACCGGCACGGCCATGAACGGCGATCGCGTCGTGGCGCGCATCACCCGGGACGCGAATTACAATCGCGCCCGGAGCGGGAGCAATCGCCCCGAAGGCCGCGTCATCCGCATCCTCGAGCGCGCCCACGACACCATCGTCGGCACCCTGCAGCAGACGCGGAATTTCTTCTACGTCGTGCCGGACGACCCGCGCATCGTGCACAACGTCTACGTCCAACTCCGCCCGCTCCCGGACGCGCCCCGCCCTTTGCAGACCGACGACAAGGTGGTCGTTAGGCTGGAGCCGTGGGAATCGCGCCACGTCAATCCCGAGGGCGAGATCGTCGAACTCATCGGGCGCTCTTCCGACCCAGGCGTCGACATGCTCTCGATCATTCGGAAGAACAATCTCCCGGTCGAGTTTCCCGAAGAAGTGATCGCCGAGGCGGAGGCCATTCCCGAGACGGTCGACCCCGATCGTTACCGCGACCGGGAAGATCTGCGCGGCAAATTCATCGTCACGATCGACCCGGACGACGCGCGCGATTTCGACGATGCGGTCAACGTCGAGCAACTCCCGGGCGGCGACTGGGAACTGGGCGTGCACATTGCCGACGTCTCCGCTTACGTCACGCCGGGGAGTGCGCTCGACCGCGAGGCGCTGAAGCGCGGGAACAGCGTTTACCTGGTCGACCGCGTCATCCCGATGCTGCCGGAGCGCCTGAGCAACGGTGTCTGCAGCCTCAACCCGAACGTCGTTAGGCTGACTCACTCGGCCTTCATCCGTTTCGCTAAAAACGGCGCACCGAAGAGCGCCCGTTTCGCGCGCACCCTCATCCGGAGCGCGCGCCGCCTCACCTACAAGGAAGCCTACGCCCTCCTGCAAAAGCCGCCTAACGAAGAGCTGGGTAAACGCCTGCACACCGCCTGGGATCTCGCCTCCATTCTCCGCCGCCGCCGCTTCGCCGCGGGCTCGCTCGACCTCGATTTCCCGGAAGTGAAAGTGGTGGTCGACAAACAAACCGGCCGCCCACTCCGGCTGGAGCGGATCGAGAACGACGAGTCGCATCAGTTGGTCGAGGAATTCATGCTCGCGGCTAACGAAGCCGTCGCGCTCGAGTTAAAGAATCGCCTGACCCCGACGGTTTATCGCGTGCACGAAAATCCCGATCCCGACAAACTGGCCGATTACCGTGAGCTGGTCATGAGCTACGGCTTCCAGGCCGGCGACCTGACTAATCGGCGCGAGCTGCAACGGCTCCTCGAATCTTTCCGCGGCAAAGCCGAAGAGCAGGCGCTCAAGATCGGCCTGCTCAAAAGCCTGAAGCGCGCCCGTTACGCCATCCAGCCGCTTGGGCATTTCGGTCTCTCGAAAAATAATTACACCCATTTTACCAGCCCGATTCGGCGTTATGCCGATCTCGTGGTGCACCGCTGCCTGGCCGATCGCGACGGTAAACGCGGCGTCCGCCGCGGCGCGGGTGAGCTGGCCTGCATCGCCGAACACAACTCCGCCACCGAACGCGTC
>JBKJKL010000009.1:0-2571 GCA_046597485.1 Chthoniobacterales bacterium | reverse complement strand
GGCCGACAGCTCGCGGCGCAGCTCTTGCACCAACGTGCGGAATGGGTGCTTGTGCCCCGCGCCCAGCTTCTCCGCGCGATGAAGACGCTCTACGGCGTCGGCGCCGAGACTTTCGATGAGATCCTAAAAACGAACCGCGCCTTCGATCCGAACCAGGACACGGAGATGGCGATGGATCTGAACGCCGACGATCCCGAAGCGTCGGTCGTAAAGTTCGTCAACCAGATCATCCGCGAAGCGATCGTGGAACGCGCGACCGACATTCACGTCGAGCCGCTCGAGGGCGATCTGCGGATTCGTTACCGGATCGACGGCATCCTGCACGAAGTCGCGGTCCCGCCGCAGCTGCGCATCCTGCAGTCGGCCATCATTTCGCGCCTCAAGGTCATGGCGCACATGGATATCGCGGAGCGCCGCCTCCCGCAGGACGGCCGCATCAATCTGCAGTCGCACAGCCAGAACATCGACGTCCGCGTCTCGACCATCCCGACGGTGAACGGGGAGTCGATCAGCTTGCGTCTTCTCAGCCGCGACCAGCAATACGAGCAGTTCGGCTTCGAGCGGCTCGACTTCAGCCCGGAGCATCAACGCATCGTGCGTTCCATGCTCGCGCAGCCAAACGGCATTGTCCTTGTGACCGGCCCGACCGGCTCCGGCAAATCGACTTCGCTTTACTGCTTCCTTTCCAGCATCAACTCGGTCGAGCGCCGCATCATCACGATTGAGGAGCCGGTCGAATATCGGCTACCCGGCGTCTCGCAGATCGATGTGAAACCGGAGATCGATCTCACCTTCGCAAAAGGGCTGCGCCACATTCTGCGCCAGGATCCGAACGTGATCATGGTCGGTGAGATTCGTGATTTCGAGACGGCGGAGATCGCAATCCGCGCGGCGATGACGGGGCACTTGGTTTTTAGCACGCTGCACACGAACGACGCCGTCGGCGGCATTACGCGCTTGCTCGACATGGGCGTGGAGCAGTTTCTTCTCGCGTCGACGGTGCGCGCCTTTCTCGCGCAGCGTCTCGTGCGCACGGTCTGTCCGGATTGCACCGTGCAGGTAGAGTATCCGCGCGACTATCTCGCGGAGATCCAGTTTCCGGTGAACGAACTCGGCACGCTCTTCCGCCGCGGCACTGGCTGTGAAAATTGCCGCCACACCGGTTATCAGGGTCGGATGGCGATCTACGAAATCTGCGTCATCAACGAGTCGATGCGCCGCGCCATCGTGAAGAAGCGCGATGGCGGCGAGCTGAAACAAATCGCGATCGGCAACGGCATGGAGACGCTGCGTCAGGATGGCTGGCGCCGAGTCGCGCAGGGCAAAACGACGGTCGAAGAAGTGGTGCGCGTAACGCAGAACGACGAGGTCATGGCCGAAACGACCGCCGAGAGTGCCCCGGCCATAAGCGCGACGGCCTAGGCCGAACCGCGCAGCGATTCGATCGCCTCGCGGTAGTTCTTCGCGCGGAAGATCGACGTCCCGGCGACGAGAACGTTCGCGCCATTCGCAACCGACTTGGCCGCGGTCTCCGCGTTGATGCCGCCGTCGACTTCGATGTCGAAAGTCGCGCCGTGCTCGTCGCGCCAACGCGCGGCGCGTTGCAGTTTCTCCATCTGATCTTCGCGAAACGATTGCCCGCCGAAGCCGGGATGCACCGTCATGACGAGGAGGAGATCGATCGCCGGCAGATGCAGCTCGAGCGATTCGAACGGCGTCGCCGGATTTAAGGTCAGGCCGGCCTTGGCGCCGCCTTCACGGATCTGCGCGAGCGTTTTCGCGACGTCGTGATTTGCCTCCGGTTCGACATGGACGGTGACCGAATTCGCGCCCGCCCCGAGAAAACGCGGCAGGTAATGATCGGCGTGCTCGATCATGAGATGCACATCGATGGGCAGCTGCGTCAGCTTGCGCACCGTTGCGACGACCATGGGGCCAAAGGAAATATTATCGACGAAATGCCCATCCATGATGTCGCAGTGAATCCAGTCCGCGCCCGCTTCCTCGACCGCGCGGACCTCGTCGGCGAGACGGGAGAAATCTGCGGCGAGAATGGAGGGAGCGATTAGGATGGAAGGCGTCATGCGGGCGGAAACGTCCAACGCGTGAGGGCGGACGTCCAATGTTTCAGGACCATTCAGGCGACGATCTTGCGATCTGCACCGCTCGGCGGCCATCTTCCCCTTGACGTTGGGTAGCTCCGTTCCTAGATATCACGCGTTTCAGCCGGTCGTCATCGCGGCGTAGCGCACAGGAGGTGCCGGGCCTCGAAGCCCACCAAGACGCGCCCGACAGACTGAACGCGTCAGCGACCAAACTCATGTTTAACGGACTCTTCGGCTTTCTCTCGAGTGACATCGGGATCGATCTCGGAACGGCCAACACCCTCGTTTACGTCAAGGACCAAGGCATCGTCTTGCGCGAGCCATCGGTCGTGGCGGTGCAAGCGGGCACGAACAAGGTGCTCGCCGTCGGTGACGAGGCGAAGCGGATGCTTGGGCGCACGCCTTCGAACATCGTCGCGGTCCGTCCTTTGAAGGATGGCGTCATCGCGGATTTCGAAGTGACCGA
>JBKJKL010000473.1:0-2693 GCA_046597485.1 Chthoniobacterales bacterium | reverse complement strand
TCAGGTGAAGCGCGGCCAGTCGCTTGAGGCCGATAACGCGGTCGAATTCGGTGAACATTTTCTTCGTCGCGCGCTCGCTCGCGAGATCATAGCCGGCGGCGTGGACGTGCGCAGTGTCCAGGCAAACACAGAGCCGTTCCGGAGCGCGCACCCCTTCGATGATAGTCGCGATTTCCTCAAAACGCGCCCCGAGCGTCGAGCCCTGGCCAGCCGTCGTCTCGAGCGCGATCTTCGTCTTTGTTTTCGGCAGGGCGGCGTGGACCGCGTCGATCGACTCGATGATGCGCGCCAGCCCCGCTTCTTCGCCGGCGCCGAGATGCGCGCCAGGATGAAGGACAAGAAACGGCAGCTCGAGTTGATCAGCGCGGATCAGTTCTTCGGCGAGAGCGCGCAAGGAGTTGGCGTGAAACAGCGGGTTGGTCGCGGCGAGGTTGATCAGGTAATTCGCATGCGCGAAAGCGGCTGAGATTTGTTTCCGCTGTGCGTGATCGAGGAAGGCCTTGATCTCCGCTTTTTCCAGCGGCCGGGCGAACCACTGCATGTTGTTCTTCACGAAAATCTGCATCGCGCTGGCTTCGATCGAGCAAGAGCGTTCGATCGCACGATGGACGCCACCGCCGATCGACATGTGCGCGCCAAGGAGATGTGCCATCAGAAGTTCTTCGGATGCCAGTTCGGCTTCGAGATGGTGCCTTCGCCTTTGTATTCGAAAAGATCGTAGAGCGGCGTCAGGACGACGCCCGCGCCGCGCGCGCTGATCCGAACGTCCATGTTCATTCGGTCGTTCAGGAAGTCGATGTCGCCGTGCCCGAGCATGTCGTACGCTTTGCCGGAGACCCGCAGATCGGGCGTGTGAATGACGCCGTCGCGGATGCTGAAGCTGGCGGTCGCCTGCTTCGCGATGCTGTAGCCGGCGCCGGGAAAAACCGCGGCGATGAAAGTGGAGAGTGGGCCGAGAACCGGGATGGCGAAGACGTCGCCGTTCGACACTTTCATCTCTCCGTTGCCGACCATGGTGCGGGTGTCATCGCCGCGCGCCTGCCAGGTGTAATTGCCCGCGAGCAGGCCGCGCGAAGTGTGGAAGTCGAAATAGAGGTCGGTCAGTTTCGGAAAGTTGACGCCCTCGAGCGCGAGAGTCGCGCTGTAGTGCGGGTCGCCATCCTTCGTGTGGATGTCGGCGTTGCCCTTGATCGCGCCGCCAAAGAGCGAGCCCTCGACGGTGGTGAGCTGCACGCGATCGTCGGTCACGAGCAGGTTCCCTTTCACCCGGTCGAAGACGAGCGCCTTGTCGAGGAAGACGTAATCCATGCCGTCCGGCGCATCGATATCGATCGTGAGATGCGTGCGTTCGCCGCCGCGATACTGGACGACGCCGTTCGCGACCACGCTCGGTGTGCCGCGGAATTTATAGGGCGCGATGATCTTGAAGAACTTCGGCTCGATCCAGTAGATGACTTCGGTCGGGCGGAGGTGCGTGCGCACGTTGTCGATCCGGACTTCGTGATGGCCCCAATCGTAAGTGAAGCTGCCGGTGCCGGCGCCCTCGTCGCGCGTCACGTGCAAATCGTCGAAGGTGATCGCCTTTGTCCGGAGGTGGATGCTGGCGGTGGCGTGGTTTGCCCAAACGCCGCGGAAGCGCGCACGTGGCAGGTTGATCGTGCCGTCGCCAGTCCAGGTCTCGGGATCGTGCGACGGGCCGCGGATCGACATCCGCGCGTCTGGCGAGCGGGGCACTTCCCATTGGCCGAGAAACTTTCCGAGGTCGCCCTCGACCAGGCTGCGGAGCGCAATCGGATTGATCGAGCTCTCGATCTCGAGCCGGAAATCGCCCGGGGCATCGAGCAGATCCACGCTCGCTTCACCCGAAGCATGGCGGACGCGCAAATCGCGCAACATGGTGCGCGCGCCGTCCCAGGCGAGAGCGGCCGAGAGATTGGTAAACGGGACGCCTTTGTAACTGAACGACTCGACCGCGAGACGGCCGATCGCACTCAGGCGCGGCGGTTGCGATCCGGTCTCGAACGATCCGGAGAGCTCAAGCTGCGGCGGCGAAACCGCGCTCAGCCCGGAGAGATAACGGCCGAGATCGAAGGACGCAAGAAGCGGCGCGAGCGCAATCGAACTGCGCAGCTGGTATTCGCCACGACTCGTTAGGCGCGCCCAGCTCCCGCGAGCCGAGATCGCGCCCTCGGCGTCGGTCCACTCGCATTCCGTGAGGTTGAGCTGGTTGTCGTTCCACTCCGCGGCGGCTCGCAGCGTTTTAATCTCGTAGCTGCCGCGCTGGATCTGCTGGCCGCTCAAGGTTGCCTCGATGTGCGCCTTCTCCATCTCCGCGAGGTCCCCGGAAAATTTTACCTGCAAGGTCGGCGGCCCACCGGCGAAGCGCAGCGGTCCGAGTTCCGCCGCGATGCGCTGGACAAGCTCCATGCGGGCGCGCAACTCGGCCTCGGTCATACCCTCGCTGCGGCTGTCGGCGCGGCGCAGGAGCTGGCCGGTGAGCGAGATGCGGATCCCGCAAAACGTCCCCTCCGCCTGGCTGATGTAGATCTGCTCCGGTGGGAAATATATGTGGGCGCGGAAATCCTTCAGCTGCGCTTTCGCGGCGCGCGGGTTGCCGTCCGGCGCGGGGAAGGTGAGGTCGGCGCTGCGGACATCGATCGCATTGAGAAATGGCTGCCGATGAAGCAGGGCGG
>JBKJKL010000148.1:0-2889 GCA_046597485.1 Chthoniobacterales bacterium | reverse complement strand
GGTTTCGCCTTTCTGAATCTCGGGCAGCTTCTCCGCGGCAACGCGGGGATCAAAGCCGCCGACGCCAAACTCGAAGAAGAGAAAGCGGCGGCCGAAAAGGAATACGAGCGCCGCATCGCCGACTACCGAAAGCTTGAGGCGGAACTTGCCCCGCTGCATGCGCGCGTGACCGGCATGCCGGAAAGCGACCCGGCCCGCGCCGCGGCGGTCCAAGAGCGCGATGAACGCGCGACCGCGCTGAAAAAACAGGAAGCCGAGATCATCGAATTCCGCCAAGCCCGCGCCGCGGAGGTGCAGGGGAAAGCCGCGGCCGTTCGTGACCCGTTCATCGCCGACGTGCGGGCCGCGGCCGCGCGGCTTGGGAGCAGCATCAATCTGCTCTTCGACGTGGCCGGCAACACTATGAGTGGCGTTCCTTTCGTGGTGCGTTATCCGGCAGACGGCGACATTACTTCGCGGCTGGCGAGCGCGCTGGAGGGCAAGGACTCCGGCAGCGCCAACTCCGCGCGGGGCGTGAAGGTCGGGCTCATCGACATGAATAAGGTTTTCGGCGAACTGCGCCGCACGAAGGAGGCGGAGGCGAAAATCCAGGCCGCGATCAATGCTGCTCACACCGATTACGACCGGCACACCACCGCCGTGAAAGACGAGACGGCGAAGCTGGGAACGCTCAGCGGGGCCGAGCGCGAGAAACAGGCGGCTGCGGTGCGGAAGGCGCAGGACGAACAGAACGAATTCCAGACCGCGAAGACTCGCGAGCTGCAGGGTGAGATGGCGAAGTTCCGCCAGCCCATCCTCATCGAGATGTTCTCGGTTCTCACAAAGCTTGATCCAGGCAAGGTCGGCCTCTTTTTCGACTCGAGCGGCCTGAGCGTGATAGGGGTGCCCATCTTGATTTGGTCCAAGGGCATTCCCGATTTCTCCACGGAGGTCGCGGCGGTTTTGAACGGCGAGAGCAAGGCCGCCGCCAAAATCAGCGGGGTGGCCTCGACCGGCTTGCGCTTCGGCTTGATCGATTTCAACCGCGCCTATCGCAGCCTGCCGGACGGGCAAAAAGCCGAGACCGAGATCCAGGAGGAAGCGCAACGCGCGGAGGCGGAGATGGTCAACGCCGATGCGGAGACGCAAAGGCAAAAGCAGCAGGCACTCGCCTCCTCATCGCAAACGAAACGGCGGGCGGTCTTGGAGAAGGTCACAACGACGCTGAACGAGATCGCGACGGCCGGCAGCTTCAACGCCGTCTTCGATTTCAGTGGGCAGACCCTCGCTTCCGTGCCCGCAGTCATCGCGACCAATGGCATCCCAGACCTGACCGACGAAGTGGTCGCGAAGGCCGGCGGCGCGCACTAAGCGCGCTGTCAATTGCGAGACTCTCCGCCGTGAAATGATCCAAGGAATCGGCCGCTGCATTTTCGCCCTGCTCTGCTGTGCGCGTCTCGCGCTAGCAGTCGAACCAACGGCACCTCCAACGCGCGGGAAGGCGGAACACGTCGTCCTCATGGTCTGGGATGGAATGCGACCTGACTTCGTCCGCGAAGAGTTCGCCCCGAATCTGACGAAGCTGGCCACCTCCGGGGTCCATTTTCGAAAGCACCATTCGGTTTACCCCAGCCTCACCAGCGTCAACGCGACCGCCCTGGCGACCGGCGTCCGCCCCGACCGGAACGGCATCTTTGCGAACTGGGCCTTTCGGCCCGATCTGAATGGCGGCAAGCTGGCCCGGCTGGACGCACCGGAGATAATTCGCAAAGGCGACGGGGTCAGCGGTGGCCATTTTCTCCAGGCTCCCACGATCGCAGAAATGGTCCGCGCGCGCGGCGGACGGGTCGCAATCGCCGGGACGAAGACGGCTTCGCTTTTACACGACCGCCAAGGCGGTACGACCGACGATTCGCCCACGATCTTCGGCGGCCTAACGAATCCAGCCACGGCACTCGCCCTCCTGCAGCACGCCGTCGGAGACTTCCCGACGCCGGAGCAATTCCCAAACGTGGAGCAGGACAACTGGACGACGCGCGCCCTGACCGAGGTGTTGTGGCGCGACGGAGTCCCGGAGTTTTCCCTCCTCTGGATGAGCGAGCCGGATAAATCGCAACATCACTCCATGCCAGGATCGAAGGTGTCGTTAGGCGGGATTCGCGACGCCGATGAAAACCTCGGCCGCGTCCTTCGTATGCTCGAGGAGAAGGGCGTGCGGGCGAAAACCGATGTGCTGATCGCTTCCGATCACGGCTTCTCCACCATTGACCGCTTGATCGATGTCGAAAAATTCCTGCGCGAGAAGGGCTTCAACGTCGCGACCGAGAAACTAGCCGCACTGGAACCGGGCATGATACGCGTGGCAGGAAACAGCGGCTTCAACTCGTACTACGTTGGCGACCATGATCGCGCCGTGATCACGCGACTGGTCGAAGCCTTGCAGCAGAGCGATTTCGCCAGCGTTCTCTTCACACGCGAGCCAGTGCCGGGGACCTTCCCCTTCTCGGCCGCACATCTCGAGACAGAGCACACGCCGGACGTGATGATGTCTTTTCGCTGGAGCGACCAGACGAACACCTACGGCGTCACTGGCATGATCGATTCCGGGTTCACCACAGAGCCAGTCACGAGCTCGCACGGGACGCTCAGTCCATACGATCTGCACAATATCTTCATCGCGGCCGGGCCGGATTTTCGTTCCGGCACCGAGGACGAAATCCCCACTTCAAATGTCGATGTCGCGGCCACGATCGTGCGCATCCTCGGTCTCCGACCTCCGCAACCGCTCGACGGTCGCGTTGTTCTCGAGGCGATGACGGGCGCGGGCGAGCCTCCCAAAGTCGAGAGCGCCGCCGCCGAGGCGTCTGCTCCCGTGGGGGGCGGCACTTGGCGGCAGACGCTCCGCACCTC
>JBKJKL010000272.1:0-3471 GCA_046597485.1 Chthoniobacterales bacterium | reverse complement strand
GAAAATTTTCCGCAGGGATCACTGCGGGTCGGGGGACGGAGAAAGGAGCCAAGACCAGCACATCACCCGGACAGAGTCGCAGGAGGCCTTCGATCAAACGCAGCGTGTAAACTCCCTGACCTACATGCGGATGGGCGAGAGCGAGGCCACCAATGAGGAGGGATGGCGACTTCCTCCGCGCGGAGACGGGATCAGTTTGGCCGCGCATAAAGCAACCCCGGCGAGGAAGAAGCTTCGCACACGCGGTAGCCGTGACGGCCGAGAATCTCCGCACATCGCTCGAAGGTCCGTGCGCCTTCGCGCATGTGATAAGCCTGGATGAGAAGTCGCGGCTGGAATTGCGTCAGCACATTGCGCGCGCCTTCGAGGATCTCGATCTCTGCGCCTTCTGCATCCATTTTAATCAGGTCGATCCCGGCGAGCTTTATCGTCGTTGCCCATTGATCCAGCGGCAACACCCGCAGCGTCTCAGGGAAAGCCAGACGGCCGCGGAAGTGGCTTACGGGGGCGAAGGAACTCTCCGCGCCATTCATTCGAAATGGCAGTTCGTCCTCGCGGTTCCATAATCCGAACGGCTCAATCGTAAGCTGTTTCACAACTCCATTCAGGCGCGCGTTACGGGAGAGAAGAATGCGCTGCCGCAAGGCAGGCTCGAAGGCGGTCACGGCGCAACCGGGAAAGGTTTTGCAAGCTGTGATCGCGAAATGTCCTTCAGCGCTGCCGACGTCGAGGAGAGTCTTGGGGATGAAATCCTCCAAGCATTCAAAGTAGGGGGAGATCTCCTGATCGAAGATCGATTGAGTGGCAGTCGGCCACCAATATGGATAGTAGAAGCGATAGGAATGGGCGCGAAAATTTACCCGTCCTTTGCGCGGAGTTAAGAAGCTATCGCAGAGGCGCAGGAAGCGTTTAGCCCCGTATGGAATGGGTAGTGTCATGGCATTCGACGCCACCCTAGCAGTCCAGGGAAGTAATCGCCCGCGGAAGCTCCCATGGAACGCAACCCGACCAAAACCGTCCACCAGTTATTAAAGCAAATTTGCACAAGACCGGGCGCCAGGATTAAGCCCGCGAGGCCTATCCAGCGCACAAGAATCGCGCAGAGCAGAACCACTAGAAGGCCGGAAATGGCCACCGGCAGCGCGAAGGGATTGCGATGCGAGGTCAGTGTGATTTCCCGAAAGAGAGCGTGATGACCTTCCAGGCCGATCACAACAAAAAGACCAATCAGAAGTGGCAAGGAGAGGAGCGGGGTTCTGGAGTGAAGTAAATCTCGCAGGACGCGTTCGCCCCAGAAAACCGTCGCGAGACCGAGCGAAAGATAGACTCCCCAAAACATGCGGAGGCGCGGGAACACGACCGGAGCGATCGCCTCTACTTCGCCACGGGCGTGCATCTGGGAGAAGAGCGGAATTTTCACCGCCACAAAGGTGGTCGCAACTCCCACTGCGGCGAGGGCCAGTTGCAAACTCAACCCATAGGAGGCCGTTTCCTTTAAACCGAGAACCACGGAGCAGAGCAGGGTGTTGAGATTAATCGTGGCGTAAAGCCCGAGCGTAACTATTCCGGTCCGCCAAGCTGTGGGCCAAAGGGTGCGTAACAACTTCGCCGAGCCATGGGCCGAGTGGGCGAAGGTCGGCGCTTTGCTCAACTCACGAAACCGGACCCGCGCGATCCCGCGCGCCACGATACCCATGACCAAATAGCCTGCGACCGGGGCGAGCAATCCCGCGCCGCCGAGCAATCCAACCAACATCACTGCGTAATTCGCTACCAAGCCGTAAACAAGAATCTGCTGATTCAACCGCACTTGGTTAATGCCGGAGAGAAGAGGGTGCCACATGCCGCTGGTCGTATTGATCAGCACGCCCGGCAGGAAGAGCGCCCACGCGATGAGAAGCCAGCGCGCATTAGGGAGCGCTTGAGTTTTGTGAAAAATCCAAACCGTCCCCGCCGTGCCGAGGATTACGGTAACGATAAGACCCGCGGCGCGGTAAAAGAGCCGCATCGTCTGCACCAGTTCCGCGAGCAATCGGTAGTTCGGGGGACGCGGCTGGCCATCGTCGTCGCGTGCGACAGGAGCGACACCCATCGGCTGAATTTCTTCAGCACCGGCCCAGAGGAACGCGGTCACGCGCGTCATCGTGGGCGAAAATCCGAGATCGATCATGGCGGAGATGCCCGCGAGCGAAAGGAAGACATACCAAAGGCCTAGTTCTTCGGGAGAGAGCTTGTGCAGAAGGAGCGGGAGCACCAGGAGGTTGCCGCCGGTCCTGATCGCGGTGAAGACGAGTGACCACGCCACGGCTGATGAATAGGTGCGCGTAGCAGCCCGCTGGACGAAGCGGATCATTGGCCGGTCTTATCAGCGTTTCGTCGGCAGACGACATACATGGCGACCGCGAAATGCCAGCCGAAGAGACGTGCCAGCAGCTTCTGGATTCCGAGCTTCAGCCCGGTCAATCGCCCCCGCGCGAGATAGATGTCATCCACGCCAAATTCCAAAACTTCAAAACCGGCCCGTCGCAGCGCCGTGCGCAAGGTGGCAGGCTGGAAATAGGTCAGATGAATTTCGCTTCCGAACTGCAGCGGGTCGAAAGGGCTGCCGTGCGCTTGCCCGATTTTACGATGCACGAAGTAGTGTTCCTCGTTCGGCACGGCGACCGCGAGGATTCCGCCTGGCCGCAAAAGGGAATGAACCTTGCGCAGCACCTCTCCCGGATTTGGAACATGCTCCAGAACGTGCCAGATCGTGGCCACGTCGAACTGCTCGTTAGGCAACTCCATTTCCGTGATTTGCCCCATGCGAACCTCGCAACCACGCTCGCGCGCATAGGCGGCGCCCGCTTCGGACACTTCCGTTCCGAGGCCGCGATAGCCGCAGGCCTGGGTGGCAAAAAGGAAACGCCCGTCACCTGTGCCTACATCCAAAAGGCGGCCGGCGGGTTGATAGCGCCGGACGAGGGCCAGTCGCTTTCCCCACATGGCGGCGCGTGCTTCTTCTTCCTCCTGCCAAGCGGCGAAAGTAGCCCCTGTCTCGTAGGAACGGGCGATCTCCGCCTGCGTGGGCCGCGGATTCCGAAAGAAGACACGGCAAACGAAACACTGCGCGATCTGGGATTCGACGACCACGCGGATCTCACTCGCGCCGCACGCGGGGCAGCAAGTGACGGATTCGAATTCGAGGAATGCTTTTGTCTTCAAGAGTGCAAGCGCGCGGCGAATCGGCTGGCCACCTCTCGCGCCAGATGTGCGCGTCTGCGAGAACGAAGAAAGTGGTAACCGACGGAGGGAAGGGCGCGCAGGAGTTCGCCTGCGGTGGCATTCTTCGAGAAAGAGAGAATCGCATTGCGCGTCGTCATGCGGTGAATCTCCTGCTGGCGGAAGCGCTCTTTTGCGGTGTGCGATTCGAGGTGGAAAATGGTGGCGCTTGGGAGGAAAACATTGCGCAATCCGACCCGCTTCGAAATG
>JBKJKL010000048.1:0-7578 GCA_046597485.1 Chthoniobacterales bacterium | reverse complement strand
GCGACGTTAAGTATCGTTTCGTCATCGACATGGCAACGCTGAAGACGGAAAAGCCAGCGGCCTGATTCCAAGCAAAGAGACTTAAGGAGAAGGGCGCTCGGTAGCGCCCTGCAGCCAGAGGAATCCGTATGTGGTCAGAGCTTCTTATCGACAGTCTCGGGGCACTCGCGGGCTACGGTCGTCGGTTGCCGGGCGCATGCCTCGTCTCCGTCCGGCAGGTTTCCTTGATCGCCTTGCGCCCGGCACTGAGCGCGGCTCGGCGAGCCGCAGTAGCAGATGCCTACGCCAGTGCGGTTGAGTTCCGCGAGCAGCTCGCTGCGGTCGGCACCTAAGCGAGGCCAGAGTAAACGATCGACGGGTGCTTAGCCGTCGCTGTCGCACGGTGCGATCCTCAACGAGGTGAAACTGCACAGCACCGAGCGGGGAAAGTGATCCGAGCTTGCAAACAACACTGCGCTGTTCGCTTTACAGTCGCAAATAAGGCTCGACAACGTTAAGGGACTGTTCAGGCTTACCCCGTTCTCGTGTCGCCCGGCGCCTATGCCAGATCTGGACGGCTGAACGTTCTCAGGCATCGCATCATGAAGCAGGTTCCCCCAGCCAGCCTTCTGCACTTCATACATCAATTTTCTGGCGCGGCGAGTTGCGACTCTGGAGGCGCTAGCTCGCCCCCCGGACGTTGGGTAATTCCGGGGTAAGCCCCATCGTCACTTCGAATAGATTTCACCCCCCTATCGAAAGCCGGAACAACGTGAAAAACATTATCTGGCAGAGCGCTCCTCACGCGGAGACGCGAATTCAACGAACCCGCCGGATGTCGGAATCAACTCGAAGACCTACGACACAAGCGCGCGTCGTGCTCTGGGCGACCGTTGCTCTGGCGTCGCTCGGCTGCGATTTGGGCATGGCGTCGCCTCTTTGCACAAATGTTCCGGAGAACTTCGATGAGCTTATTGCGCCGGCGCTTCCTCTTGGCTGGGTCGCAACCAATGCACAGGGCCCCGGGCCGCTTTGGACGACCGCGACGACTGCGCCTGCCTCGCCGCCAAATTACGCCTTTGTCGATGATCCGGCCGTGATCAGCGACAAGACTCTCGACACGCGGGGCGTCTATATTAGTTCCTCTTCGGTGAGGTTGTTCTTCAGCCATTCTTACATCCTGGAACGTGACGCCGCGGCCTTCTACGACGGCGCTGTGCTTGAAGTTTCGTCGCCTAACATCAACGGTGGGGCGTTCACTGATATTACCAACGCCGCCGTCGGCGGCAGTTTTATCAGTGGCGGATACAATGCCACCATCAGTACCGGCTTCGGAAGCCCGATCGCCGGGCGAATGGCCTGGAGCGGCAATTCGGGCGGCTACCTAAGTGTCGTGGCGGGCCTTGGAGCCAATGTCGTCGGGCAGACGGTAAAACTTCGCTTCCGCATGGCATCGGACAGCAGCACATCCGCCGGCGGTTGGAGCATTGACGGCCTCGCAGTGCAGGATTTTGCCTGTCCTTTGCAAAGCACTACCTCTCGCAAGGTTCACGGCGGAGCCGGCGACTTCCGAATCAATCTACCTTTTAATGCAACCGCTCTGCTATCCGGGATTGGCATCGAAACCCGGACTGGCGGAGCGAGCAATGCTTACCAGGTCATCTTTACCTTCGCCAGTTCGGTGACCTACAGTGGCGCATTCGTTGCGAGCGGCACGGGCTCAGTCTTTAGCACCTTCGGCAGCGGGACGCCCGAGGTAATCGTCGACCTCACGGGCGTAACCAATGCGCAACAGATCAAGCTAATACTTAGCGGGGTATCGAACGGTGCTAGGACGGGCGACATTGTCTTGCCCATGGGTCTGCTCCTCGCCGATGCGAACGGAGACGGCGTAGTGAACTCTGGCGATGCGGCTATTACGCGCAACCACTCCGGCGAGGCTACCACTGCGGCGAACTTCCGCTGGGATTACAACCTCGACGGATTTATTAATTCCGGTGATGCGACGATCGTTCGCGCGCGTTCGGGGGCCTTTATTCCATAAGAACACACAGTCGTGGAGATAACGCGGCGGAGGAGCGGCGTCGCGCCGCGTGGTCTTAGAAGAAGCGAAATGACCCACCGGCATTCGGCCCTTGCTGAGGAGCGAAGTTCGCGCCCCGCGAATCGTGATCAACGATACTTCGCGATCAGATGATCAATGTAGCGGCTGTATTGCTCCGCCAGCGCCGCACTGTCGATGAACAAAATATTCTCGGCGTTGAACTGCGCGCTGCGCGAAAAGTTGTAGGAACCGGTGATGACCGTGTCATCAATGACGAGCACTTTGTCGTGCATGAAATCGTGGCGGCCGGTCGGCGTGTAGGGAGTTGACTTTTTCCCGACGAGGTGGGCGCGCGCCACGATGTCTTGGAGCGCTGGCACCTTCCAGCGATTCGACGGCACATCAGTCCACTGCCGGTAAACGTCTTCCTGTTGGGTGCGATCGTGAATGCCATCGACTTTCACGCGCCCGGCATCGAGCAAGCCGAGCAACGCGTTAATGAGCGTGCCGGAATTAAGGAGGAGGCTGCAGATACGGACGCGCCGCTCGGCCGCCTGGACGCGGCGTGCTATCTCGGTGTCGATTTCCAGCCCGCAGCCAGGCGAGAACATCACCCGCACTTTCGCGGGCGCGCCTAAGTAGGTTAATTGCAAGTCGCGCGTCTTGCTTTCGCCGCTGCCTTCGAAGTTCTCGCGGCGCCACATCTCGTCGAAGTCGAGCGCGTACCAGCTCGCGATCTCCGGCGACTCGAGCGTGACCACATTGTTTTCCATCAGGGTGAAGGCGTCGTCGGTCAGGTTGAGCGAACCTGTCCAGACCGCGGTCGCGTCGCGCACGATGAACTTGTGATGCATCAATTTCATCCCGCCGATCCTGCGCCACGGAAAACCTAACGACTGCACCATCGCGCTGGTGCCGGGCGAAGCGGGATCCTGCCCGGCGGCGACATTCGGGTGGAGCGGTTTGTCGCCATCAAAACAAACGCGGATCTGCACGCCGGCCTGAGCGCGTTCGGTGAGCGCGTGTTGCAGCTGTAAGAAGAGCGGTTGACTCAATCTCAGGTCGTAAAGCGCGAGGTCGAGCGTGCGTTGCGCGCCCCCGATAAACCGGACGAGCCGCGCCATGACGTCGGCTGCACTTTGTTCATCCTGCGCGAGGAAGAAGACGTCGAGATTATCCATGGGCCTTCACTGCTACATCGAGGTCTTTGCTGTCCAGCTTGAAAGACCGCATGTCAGTAGTTGCATCGCCCAACCATGTTTCGACGAGTGCTCAGCGCGCCGTGGTTTTCCTTCCGGGTAAGGGGGGTGGGTGTCCCGCCCGTCGAGCGCGGCTTCTTGCGGCGCGGTCTTTTGCGCTTCGTCGAAAGTTCGTTCAGGCGAGACGCCCGAACCGGCGGGCAAGATGCCCACCCTACCCGGTCCCTCTGCCGTTGGCGCAGCTGCTCGATTTCTAGAGGCCGCCCGCGCGTAGTTGTTTAATCGGCCAGACTAGGTCTTTGCGATCGATCACGTCGATGACCTGGACGCGCGCGTCTGCGCACACTGAGGAGATCCTGAACGATGGGTAAGCGGACTTAAAAGAAGGGGTCAGTCTGGGGGTTACCCTGATTTGGCGAAGAGGCGGCGGGAAATTCGCTCACCCGGGAATCGATTCCATCGCAGGCGATCCGTTACCCGCGAGGTGGAGTCGCATTTCCGGGACAGGCGATGATGTTTCCGGAGGTGCGAATCTGTTTTCTGCTGCATCGGATCGTGTTGCCGAGAGGTCGAGTCTCTTTCCTGAAAGGCGGAGTCGCGTTGCTGCGACGGGGATTCGCGTTCCCGAGAGGTCGATTGGTGTTTCCGGAATTGGGATTCTCGATTCTGATAGGTCGATTCTTAATTCTGCTACGCTGGGAAAGCCTGCCGACACTTTTGACTCGCTGACGGCGCGGGCACGGGAAGTAAGTTGGATGGGTCGAGGTCAAACACGCGACAGATGGCTTGCTCCCCACCCACGGAAAACCTGGCCGCTTTTCCTGGGGTTGAGGCCCGCGCGCTTCTCCGCATACTTTCCCAGTGCAAAGCGCTGCTATGAAACTCTTCTTCTCTACCTGGATGGTCATGCTCCTCACGGGATTCGCCGACGCGGCTTCGCCGGCTGAGGAGAAAGTGGCCGAGAAAATCAAGGCGCCCGGCCTGACCGTGGTGCATCTCTGGGCCCCGTGGTGTTCCAATTGCCAGGCGGAGATGAGGAGCGGCGGCTGGACGAAGATGGTGAAGGAGAACCCGGAGACGCGTTTCGTCTTTGTCTCGGCCTGGAATGGCGGTGAAGACGGCCGCGCCATGCTGCAGAAGTACGAGATCGGGGAGCAGCCGAACGTCACCATCACGGCGGAGCCCGGCCCGCGGAGCGGGGAGGCGAAGATGAAGCGCTTCCTTGATCTGCCGGTGAGCTGGATTCCGACGACCTGGATCTTTGCGGGCGGCGATCTGCGTTACGCGTTGAACTACGGCGAGGTCCGATTCGATGTGCTCCAGCAGATGCTGGTCGACAGCCAGGATGAGTGGTCGCACAAGAGTGAGGCCAAAGCGACACCCTGATGAGCCATCTCGCCCCGACCGAAATTCTCGCTGCCGAAGCGGCTCGCGGTAAGCCGCCGGAGATCCTCCGCTTAATCGGCGATACGCCGCTGCTCGAGATCAATCGCCTCGATACCGGGCTCTGCCAGCTCTTCGTGAAACTGGAGAACCAGAACCCGACAGGCTCGATCAAGGATCGCATCGCGCTCTCCATGATCGAAGCCGCGGAACGCGACGGCGATCTGGAGCCGGGTGGAACAATAATCGAAGCGACCGCGGGCAACACCGGCCTCGGGCTCGCCTTGATCGCGGCGGCCAAGGGTTATCGCTGTCTCCTCGTTATCCCCGACAAGATGTCGCAGGAGAAAGTGGCCCACGTTCGCGCGCTCGGTGCGGAGGTGCGGATCGTCCGCTCGGACGTGAACCGCGGCCATCCGGAGTATTACCAGGATTACGCGGCTCGGCTCGCGGAGGAGATTCCAGGCGCGTTTTACGTCAACCAATTTGGCAATCCGAACAACCCCGCGACGCATGAGCGCACGACCGGCCCGGAGATCTGGGAGCAGATGCGGCATGATGTGGACGCGGTGGTCGTAGGCGTCGGCTCGGGCGGGACGATCACGGGCTTGAGCCGCTTTTTTAACCGGGTGAAACCGCGCCGCGGCATCGAGATGGTCCTGGCCGATCCCGAGGGCTCGATCCTCGTCGAGTATATCCAGAGCGGGAAGATGACCGAAGCCGGCAGCTGGGCGGTGGAGGGGATCGGCGAGGATTTCATCCCCGATATCGCGGACCTTTCCTTCGTCACCTCCGCCTACTCGATCCCGGACGCGGAGAGCTTCGCGGTGGCGCGCGAGTTACTGCGGAAGGAGGGCATCCTGGGCGGATCGTCCACCGGCACCTTGCTCGCGGGCGCCCTGCGTTACTGCCGGGCCCAGAAGAAACGGAAACGCGTCGTTACCTTCATCTGCGACACGGGGAACAAGTATCTCTCGAAGATGTATAACGACTTCTGGATGGCGGAGCAGGGCTTCCTCCGGCGCGAGCCGGCGGGCGATCTGACGGACCTGATCAGCCGTCGCTACGAAGCGCGCGAAGTCATTTCGGTAAAGCCGGACGATAGCCTGATGATCGCCTACGGCCGGATGCGCAACGCGGAAGTCTCGCAGTTGCCCGTGATCGAGGAGAGCGGCCGCGTCGTCGGCATTCTCGACGAATCCGATCTGCTCGTGAAACTGCACGGCGACGCGACGCGGTTCCGCGCGCCCGTGCAAAGCGCGATGACCGATAAGCTCGAAACGCTCCCGCCTTCTGCCAAGGTCGAAGATGTCATTGCGATCTTCGACCGCGGCCGCGTTGTGATCCTGACGGAGGGCGAAAAGTTTCTCGGCCTGATCACGCGCAGCGATCTGCTTTCCTACCTGCGGCGCAGCATGCCGAAGGTAGCCGCAACGGAAGCGCCCAAGGCATCTTAACGGGTTTCAGCGAAAGGCGAGCCAGCGTCTTTTATAGCGTGGCTGGAGCCGACGGGCGCATTTCTGGACCGCCTTCGGCGCATTAACACCGAGACCGCGTTCCTCGAGGCATGCGCGGAGTTTCTCGATCACGAAGAAACAGTGCCACTCGAGCCTTTCGCGATCCTGTTGCAGGAACACGACGTGAGGGCGGGCGAGAGTCGTTAGGCCAGTGATCGCACCGTCTTACGATCTCGAAGCTGGACGGCGCGGTCGCGTGCCCGCACCGTGCGGGCTGATGGAACCAAAAGCCGATCCCGCCAACGACGACGCCAAGGCCCTAGGCGAAGCTTCAGAGCTGGAGCAGAAGGACATCGAATTGGGAAAAAAATTAGCCAGCCAGCGACACCACCCCGCCGTCAAAGCCGCCGGGTTCGCGGGCAAAATTGGCGATCAGGGACCGCTCTACGCGATCGCCGCCGTGCTTACTTTTTGCGGACTCGCGGCGCGCGATAAACGCCTAACCGGAAGCGGCCTTGCGATGCTGGCCGCGGTCGGGCTAGCCGATCTCGGCAAAAGCGGAATCAAGCGCGTCGTCAAGCGCACCCGGCCGAACGTCTTGCTCGATGAAAAGCGCTACGAAGCCAAAGCTGAAGGCTCGCAGCGCAAGGCTGAGCAATCATTCCCCTCCGGCCACATGGCAGGGAGCATCGCGGCCGCGCGCGCCGTGTCGCATAACCATCCCATGGCCGGCGCGATTGCAGGCGTCGCGGCCATCGCGATCGGCGTGAGCCGTGTCGCGAAAGGTTCGCATTGGCCGCTCGATCTCGTTGGCGGGACCGTAGTCGGCCTCGTCGCCGAATCGATCGCTTCGCTCCTCGTCCGGCGCGGTATGCGCTACTGCTCCTGGCCGGAATCGGATTAATCGCCCCGAACTCTCTTGTCGGCGCGACCGCGCGTTCCTCTTCCTCGCGCCTTCCGAGGCCACCTTCCCGGTTGTTGAGGAAGTCCTCGCCTCGTTAGCGTGAGGGGCGATCCGAAAGTTAAAATCGTGACTGAAGCGCAAAGCGGAAGAGAAGGTCGAAGGCTCATTCGAGCGATGGCACCTTGAATTCAATCCTGGCGAGCTGCTCGAACGCTTTGTCGGACTGGCCACAGAACGCGCAGTGCCTCCGGAAACCCAGAACTGGATGGAGCACGACGACGCGCACCGCCCAGTTCGGGATATCGAAGACTGGGAAGATATGGGTAGCCTACGTGGAGGCGAGGCTTTCCGTTACCTTTATGGCATGGGCTCCAGACCTTTTTGCCAGCGCGGATCTCGGGGCGTCACCGCGCGGTGAGCCCGGGCGGTCGGAAGCGTGCTTTACCAGCGGTCCGGCAAGGAAGGCGGGCTGTCGCCTATGGCTTGGCGGCAGCTTTCGGCATGACCCCGATCTTTTGCGCGAAGGCGATGATGCGCGGGTCGTCCTTGTAGGCGCGTAGGAAAGGATCCTGCAGCAGACCGTTCACGCCTGTGTCGTGTGTCGTCCAGGCG
>JBKJKL010000388.1:0-2803 GCA_046597485.1 Chthoniobacterales bacterium | reverse complement strand
CTCGCCGCCCGTTTGATCTCGCGCAAATCTTGAGCAGGGAGTAGCGTTTTTTACCTCACCCCTGCTGGATCGCCGTAGATGTCACGGCCACCGCCGCAGCTCACCTGCCTAACAAGTTACGCCAGGTGGACGATAGCAGGGTCCGCGGAAAATCGGCTGGAAAGCGGCGCCTGAGAGCTTCCGTTTCTGCGGGGCTGGGAACGTCGGTGCGACTGAGATCCTCGATCACGCTCCAACCTGACCCGCTCCGTTGCAGACACAGATTGAAAGCGATGTCGTCCATATATTCCGGAGCGGCATAGCGACCGTCTTTGAGCAACGGGATCGCTTCCAAATTGGCGTAGGAACCGGCGACCGCGAGATGGTCGACCTTGAAAACGATCGGCTGCGGCAGCGGACGGGTGGCATACTTGTTCATGACGAAAAGGCGCGCGCCATCGCAGATAGCCCGGCGCTCCTCCGAGCCCGCCTTTGGGGTGTGGAGAGACTGCGCGAAGATGAGCGCGGGCACGAAGAGCGAGCCGAGGATCGCCGGCAGACTTCGAAACTTCATCTTCCGATTTTCGTTTTGCGGAAGGATTCGCCCTGCGCGTTTCGGACCACCAAAGTCTTCCCATCGAGTGACAGGATCTGATGAGTCGTGGTGAGATTTGCCTGCGGGTAAAATTCGACCAACCGATCGCCTTGTATCTGCCACTGACCGCGCGGCGGATTCGGGACCAGATGCGGATCGGTGTAGAAAGATCCGTCGGCCAGGTACTGCGTGACGTGCCGGCCGCCCTTCCAAGTCCCGATCATCTTTTGGGGCGCATTCGTTAGGTCGGTCCAACCGCCCGAGTCGGTCGTGGTCGTCGGAGGCTTGGAATTGGAGGCTGCTTTCGCCTGAACTCCCTGCGCTCCCAATTGCGCGATCTTCGGATTGAGCTCCGCGCCAAACGAGGCCTGCATCAGCACCGCTTTCTTCCAATCGGCGAGCGCGCCGGCTTGATCGCCGAGGTTGGTGCGCGCGAATCCGCGATTGTAGTAGGGCAGAGCCGCGCTGGAATCGAGCGCGATCGATTTGTTGCAATCGGTCAGCGCGCCGGAGTAGTCGCGTTGCCGGAGTTTGTTGTTCCCCCGGTTGTTGTAAGCGAGTGCGTGTTTCGGATTTATCTTGAGCGCACGATTACAATCCGCGAGCGCGGAATCGTAATCGCCCAGCCCGGCTTTGGCCGTGCCGCGGATGGTGTAGGTGTCATCCGCTTTCGAAACTTTGAGCTCCAGCGCTTTGTTCGCGTCCGCGATCGCGGCCTGAAAGTTCGGTTTGTAGAGATAGGCTTTAGCGCGGTTCAGATACAGAACCGCTACCGATGGCGCGATCCGAATGCCTTCGTTGTAGGACGCGATCGCGCCGTCGATATCCCCGGCGGAATACTGGGCGATCCCCTTTTTCACATAGGGCGCGGCGACGGTTTCTTCCGAGTTCTGGACTGGACCCGCGACTTTGTCTTTCGGCGTCACGCTCGGAAATGGAACGGAAGGCGAAGGCTTCGTAACCGGCGTCGGTGAGGGAACGACCACGCGGGGCGTCGGGGAGTTGGTCGGCAGGGGTCCACCTTTGCCGGGCGTAAAGCGCGCCAGATGATCCTTCGCCACATCGCCGGTCGCGTTTTCGATCTTCACCTTCAAGGTGCCGACGGTCGCATCGACCGCGATTACTTTGCCGGTCGCGACTGAGACGACCTCATCGACTCCCTCCATCTCGAAGAAAAACTCGACCCCATCACCGACGGCGGGTGCCGGCCCGGCGAAAGCAACTTCAGCCGTATCGCCGCTAACTTCCTGCACAATCCCACCAGTGCCTTCCGCGAGAGTAGTGCGCGCCGTGAGGATGAATGCGAACGCAAGCGTTCCGATCGCCACGGATTTGTTCGGGAAGGTCATTTGCGGCGGAACCGGGTTTCACCCGTGGACATTGTTCGTACTCACTTGCGTTGCAAGGTACTCTCAGTTGTCGTTACGACGCCCTTGTAATCCTTAAACCGATAGGTGCCGTGCAGCGCAGCTCCCGTTCGGTTATAGGAGACGTTGTAAAGCCCGAACCGGTGCGAAAGGGTTGTTCCATCTGACTTAGCAGGGTAAGGATCGGTGTGGCCTTGAGCTAGAATAAGATACTCATCGGCGCCATAGTCTGCCGGTGCTTTGCTGATCGTGATTTCGCTAGCTCCACCAGACTTATAAACTGTCGCACCGCTCCACGTGCCGCTGTAAGGGTCGGCGCCCGTAGCGACCTGACCTTTTGCGGCGGCTTCGCCATAGATCTTCACTGACACAACCACTTCCTTGCTCGGGTCGATCTTCGACCCGGCAAGGGGATTCTGCCCATAAATCGTGAGCGCCTTTTCCGGAGCGGTCGGTTTGGTGCCGACGTCGGTGCTCCCGATCCGCATTTTACTCGTTAGGCGCGCGACTGCCTGGTCGAGAGTGAGGCCGTTCAGGTCCGGCATTGTCCCGCTCGAGCCCGGCCCCAAAGGAGGCGCGGTCGGCGCTGGGCTCGTCGTACTCGCGGTTTCGTCGGCGAACTTTTGGTAAATGGAAACCGTCACGGGTGAGCCGCGCGCTACCGTTGTTCCGGCGGCTGGATCGATCGCGCCGGTCGATTTCAGCTCGAGATCTTTGCTCGATGGGTTGCCGCCTTTCGCATCGAAGGCTGCCGTCAGCCCGGCCGCGAGGAGCGCTGCTTTTATCTGCGCGACGGTGCTGCCGGCAGCGATACTCGGGACCATCACGCGATCGTCGCTGACCGACGGCGAAGGCGAAACGG
>JBKJKL010000255.1:0-3171 GCA_046597485.1 Chthoniobacterales bacterium | reverse complement strand
GCTTTCCGCCAAGGTGGTCGAGTCGAGGCCTGACCGGGCGACGATCGAAGGCACCTTGAGCGCAGGTGGAAAAGTGTGCGCGACTTGCCGCGGCACATTTGTCGCCGTCAAAGAAGGCCATCCTGCCTTTCACCGCTGGTAGGAGTTGATCAAAGGGTTGGAGGGACGACCGCCGTGTCGTCCGAGTTTCTGATCCTGGGACGGGACAGCGCCCGTCCCTCCAAGGGTGTTCGGCGCTTGTCGTTAGGCCAGGCTACAATTGCGGGGACGCGAGTGAGGCAGCCTGTTCTAACGGGGCGGTAAAGGTCAATTCACCCGCTTTGTCGAGTGTGATCTCCCGCGAACGGCGTTTGTCCTGCTCGAAAAGCCGGGTCTGCTGCGCAGCGAAGGAACGGTCGAGGACATTCAAATTCGCCTCGTCATTCAGACGGATCGAACGGTTGTCGAAATTTCCTGACCCGACAGAAACGAAGATATCGTCCACGATCATCAGCTTCACGTGCACCATCGTCGGCTGATACTCGTAGATTTTGATCCCGGCCCTGAGCAGGGTCGGCCAATGTCGCTTCGAGGAAACGCGAACCAGTTTTTGATCGATCTTTTTGCCGGGAGTGAGGACCTCGACTTTCACTCCGCGTCGCGCTGCGGCGATCAATTCCTCGCGCGTCTTATCATCCGGAAGAAAGTAGGCGTTTTCGATTCGGAGCGTTTTCTGCGTGGAGGCGAGGGCGAGGAGATACATCAGGTGCAGGTCGATGTCGCCCTGGCGCGGTGAACTCTTGAAAGCCTGCGCGAGATACGAGCCTGTCGGCGCGAGCGCTGGAAAATAATCCGGCCCATGCAGGACGCTGCCGCGGGTCTTGAGCCAGTTGTCCAGGAAGATGCCCTGGAGCTGGGCCACGACCGGGCCGGTGACCTGGTAATGATTGTCGCGCCAATGCTCTGGCGATTCCGCGTGTCCCATCCACTCGCTCGCGATGCCGACTCCGCCGATGAAGGCGGTCTTGCCGTCGACAATCAGGAGTTTGCGATGGGTGCGATTATTGAAGCGGCGAACATCCCACCAGAAAAGAGAGTGATACTTCTCCACCTTGACGCCGGCGTTGCGCAGGCGGGACAAATTGTCTGAGCCCATCTTGTTCGTCCCCTGGGCGTCGAGAATGACGTTCACTTTCACTCCGGCAGCGGCGCGTTCGGCCAGAGCGGCGGCAAGTTCCTTGGCGATCGGGCTGTCCCAGTAAACGTAGGTCTCGAAGTTGATCGTCTTTTGCGCCCCGCGGACGGCGCGCAGCATCGCCGGAAAAATCTGGTCGCCATTGACCAGGGTGACGATCTGGTTCCCCGGCACAAAGCTGCCGCCGCTCAGGATCGAGCCCGTGGCCTGGCGAAAAGTCGGCGCGCTCGCGGAGTAGAGCGGCTGGATGTCCTCCTTAATTTTTTTGCCCTTGGAAAAAGCGTTCGTGATCGCGCAGCCGCTGAGGAAAGGGAGCGTCGTCGCGGCCGCGGCCAGTATTAGCAAGGCAGCGAACCGGTTAGGGCAAAAGGACGATCTCATCTTGGATTCGAATCGTGGGAAGCTGACGGAATGGCTGCGGCAGACGGCAAATAGTTAGGCGACATCCGATATGAACAGGTGCGAAGCCCGGTCTCGCCTCGGCATGACGAAATCTCAAAAAAGATGGGCACTCGTTCTCGGCGGGACGCTTTTGCTCGTGCTCGCCGGCTATTTCGCCCTAACGAAAGCGATCGAGCATTATCTGAATGACGGCGCACTGGCGGAAGCGATCGGGAAAAAGACGGCGGTGATCCTGAAAGCCGATGCCGGTTACCTGCCGATCTTCTGGCGCGGGATGACGGTGCGGAGCGACGGGTTGCTGGTGCGCGGGAAGCCGCCGAACGGGCTGACGGAACTGCGGGCGCCAAATCTCCGCGCTTCCTGTAGTCTGCGCGATCTTTGGCAACGGAAGTTTGTCATTAACCGGCTGCAAGCCGATCGACTGGAAGTGGCCTACGGCGCGGCCGCGGCGGGGAAACTGACCGCGGTCCTGTCGGCCGAGCCTGCATTGCAGCCACAGGTGGAGCAACCCTCGCCGGTCAAGGTTGAGATTCGCGAGACGATCGTGCGAACGATGAGTCTTTACTGGGGCGGGAAAGCCGAAGCGGTAGGCGGGCTCCGCGATGTGCTGGTGAAATTTTATCCGAGCGGGCCGGACCTCGATGGGGTCGGCACGGGCGGAACAGTGCAGCAAACCGGCTGGCCAGAATTGCGGATCGTGCGGGTGGAAACTCATTACGCCAAACCCCGGCTGGAAATTCGTGCCGCCAGGTTTGCCATCGGGAAAGAGGAAGACACCAGCCTGACCGGCCTGCTCGATCTCAAGCAAGGCGGGGGCGGCGCCTTGCATCTCGACCTGCAGACCAAAGGCGCGCCGACAGAGCCGTTCCTAAAAGGTTTCTGGCGCGGGAAATTCGAGGCGAAAATCGAGGGGACGGCCAGGATCGACCAGGATTTCAAACCGGGCGCGAAGGCCAGGGCGGCCGGTCAGCTAAAGTTTTCCGACGCCGAATTGCACGATATCGCGACGCTCGACCGGATCGCCGCGCTGACGCGACATCCGGAGTTCGCCCATCTCAAACTGAGCGAACTTCGCGGCCGCTATCAATGGTCGGGATCGCGGCTCGAGGTGACCGATCTCCAGATCGAAGCGAAGAAATTATTCCGGGTCGAAGGCCGGTTCACGATCGAGGAGCAGGAGATCGACGGGAGTTTCCAGATCGGCGCGACAGCTGAGGTTCTCGATGCCATCCCGGGCGCGCGGGAGAAAGTCTTCACCGAAGCGCGCGATGGTTATTTTTGGACCTCGATGAAACTGAGCGGCCCGCGCAAGCATCCGCGCGAAAATCTCAAGGAACGCCTCGTCGACGCGGCCAAGGCCAAGCTGGCCGAGGGATTTCTCGCGCCGCTTCTCAAGCCCGGCCAGGCGGTGCTCGAATTGATCGGAACGCTCTACGAGTAGCTCACTCGTGGCCCGCCGTCCGATGCGCCTGGAGCGCGGCGGTCAGCCACTCGTTCAGTGGCTGTTCCTTTTCGCCTTTCGGATGCACCAGGTAAGGCTTCCCCGTGAGCAGGCTTTTACTGGCCGAGAGCCGGATGAAGTCCTCGGGAGTTTT
>JBKJKL010000247.1:0-3114 GCA_046597485.1 Chthoniobacterales bacterium | reverse complement strand
GGCGAGGTGACGGGCAATGACTGGTGCCAGGCGGATCGCGATTACTTCATCGGGACGCCGCGGCCCGGCTACACCGAATTTACCTATCCGCATCCGCTGCAAGCCGGGACGGTGGCGCCGCGGCCGAGTCCGCCGGCGAATCTGCACGTAGTTCCTTAGCGTGGCGTCGGCGGTGAGAACGCGGTCCGCCGCGTCCGCTCGCAGTTTGAATCGGCCTGAGCACATGATTCCGGACAGCATTCTCAGTTCTTCCTCTCCGGTTCTAATCACCGGCGCAGCGGGCTTTATCGGCGCGAAGGTTGTCGAGATCCTGCTCGAGTACGGCTGCACCGACCTTCGATGTTTCGTGCGCGCTTCGAGCAATCTCGCGCGGCTGAATGCGGTCATCGCGAGCGCGCCCGTAGATGCACGCGTGACGCTCATTACCGGGGACCTGCTTTCCAATGAGGACTGCCAGCGGGCCGCGGAAGGCGTCGCGGTCGTTTATCATCTCGCAGCCGGGATCGATAAGTCTTTTGCAGGCGCGTTCATGAACTCGGCGCTCGCGACGCGGAACCTGATCGAAGCGCTCCTCGCCACCGGCAGTCTGCAGCGTTTTGTTAACGTCAGCTCGTTCGCCGTTTATTCGAATCTCCATCTCGAGCGCGGCGCGCTTCTCGACGAAAGTTGTCCACTGGAAGATGCGCCGCAGGAGCGGGGCGATGCTTATTGCTTCGGCAAGTTAAAGCAGGACGAGTTGGTCCTGCAGTATGGCCGCGAGCGCGGGCTGCCCTATGTCATCCTTCGGCCGGGCTCGGTTTTCGGGCCGGGGAAGAAGGGGATCACCGGCCGCGTCGGGATCGACACCTTCGGCTTCTTCGTTCATCTCGGAGGGTCGAATGTATTGCCGCTGACCTATGTGGATAACTGCGCGGACGCGATTGTCCTCGCCGGCCTGAAGCCGGGCATCGAGGGCGAGATTTTCAACGTGGTGGACGACGATCCGCTAACCAGTCGCGAGTTCCTCCAATCCTACAAGAAAGCGCTCGGCGGCTTTTTCACCGTTCCGCTTCCTTACGGAGTGGCGGCGCAGTTTTCGCGCTGGTGGGAGCGCTACGTGGACCATACCAAGGGCCAATTGCCGCCGGCGTTTAATCGCCGGCGGTGCGCGGCGGAGTGGAAAGGGAATCGTTTTTCCAACATCAAACTGCACGAGCGGCTCGGCTGGTCCCCGCGGGTGAAGATGCGGGATGCGGTCGCGTTGTATGCGGCCACATTAGAGAAGTCGGCTGCCTGAGGAATGTTGCGCATCGCGCTTATCGGTTGTGGGAAAATTGCGGACAATCATGTCTGGGCGATCCGGCGCATTCCGGGCGTGACCGTTGTCGCCGCGGTCGATCGCGAAATCCTGATGGCGCGGCAACTGGCCGAGCGTTTCGAGATCCCGCATACCTTCGACAGCGCGGAGGAGATGCTGGCGCAGATCAAGCCGGACGTGGTGCACATCACCACGCCGCCGCAGAGCCACTTTTCGCTTGGCCGGGTTTGCCTGGAAGCGGGCAGCCATGTCTATCTCGAGAAACCTTTCGCGATCACCGCGGGCGAAACGGAGGCGTTGCTTCGCCTCGCCGCGAGCCGTGGTTTAAAGATGACCGCTGGCCATAACCTACAGTTTACCCTCGAGGCGCTGCGCATGCGCGAGCAGGTGCGGAAGGGATTCCTCGGCGGGAAACCGGTTCACGTGGAGAGCTATTTTTCCTACGGTCTCGACGACACGAGCTACGTCGGCCCGATGCTTGGCAGCCGCCGGCATTGGGTTCGCCAGTTGCCCGGTCAGCTCTTCCACAATTTGATCAGTCACGGCATTGCGCGCCTTGCGGAGTTTCTCGACGACGATCTCGTCGAAGTGACGGCCAACGCTTTTCAGAGCGAAAAACTGCGCGCCATGGGCGGGGGCGAGGTGCTCGATGAACTGCGCGTCACGCTGCGTGATCGCAGCGGGACGACCGCGTTCTTCTGCTTCTCGACCCAGATCAATCCGGGCCGCAACGAGCTCCGCGTTTACGGACGGAAGGGCTCGATCACGCTCGATGCCACAACCGGCAGCGTCATCCTGCACAAGACGCGGCCGAACAAGAGCTACCTGACCTACGTGGTGCCGCCGCTCTTCAGCGCGGTCGATTATTTTACGAACGCGGTCGTGAACCTGACCGACTTCTTCCGGCAGCGGCTCTACCAGGACGCCGGGATCAAGGAACTGGCGGAACGTTTTTACCGCAGCATCGAGCAGGGGACGGAGCCGCCATTGCCGGCGCGCGAGATCCTGCTCACGGCGCGGATCATGGAGGAAATCTTCGCGCAGGTTTACCCCGAGAGCGCGACTGAGCCACAACGGGTGGCCATTTAGCTGTGAAATACGTTCTCATCACTCCTGCGCGGAACGAGGAAGATTTCATCGGCGAGACACTGGCTTCGGTCGTGGCGCAGACGCAACTCCCGGAGAAGTGGATCGTGGTGGATGACGCCTCGACCGATCGCACTCCTGGGATTGTGGAAGAATATGCGGCCAAGCATCCGTGGATCGAACTTCTGCGCCGTCCGGCGCGCGCGGAGCGCAATTTCGCTGGCAAGGCGAATGCCTTCAATGCCGGGCTGGAGCGCGTGCGCGAGGTCGCATTCGACGTGATCGGGAACATCGACGCGGATGTTTCGTTTGAGCCCGACTACTTCACCTTCCTCCTCACAAAGTTTGCCGAAATTCCCAAGCTTGGAGTCGCCGGCACGCCGATGGTGGAGGAGGGCTTCGACACGATGCGCGATAGCTTCTACAACGACCAGGACGTCTACGGTGCCTGCCAGCTTTTCCGTCGCGCCTGCTTCGAGGAGGTGGGCGGTTACACGCCAGTGAAGTGGGGCGGGATCGATTGGATCGCGGTGCGCAAGGCGCGCTACAAGGGATGGATCACGCGCTCCTTCCACGAGAAAACCTTCTTTCATCATCGCCCGATGGGGGCGACGGAGAGCAACATCTGGAAGGCGCGTTTCGATTATGGCCGGAAGGATTACTTCCTCGGCAATCATCCGCTCTGGCAGGTTTTCCGAATCGGCTTCCAAATGTTGAAACGCCCCTATGGC
>JBKJKL010000443.1:0-2883 GCA_046597485.1 Chthoniobacterales bacterium | reverse complement strand
TCGATCGACATGCCCCACTGGTGACCTGTGCGGTAGTCGTGATTCGGGTCGGCACCTACGCGCAGTTCCAGCGCGACGCGGCGGCGATCGCTCGACCGGCCGAGGCGGCGCCGGGCGCAGAGGAAACGCTTTACCCGAATCACGACTACCGCACTGGCCACCAGTGGGGCATGTCGATCGACCTGAACACCTGCTTCGGCTGCGGCGTTTGCACCATTGCCTGTCAGGCGGAGAACAACATCCCGGTCGTCGGGAAGGAGCAGGTGGCGATGGATCGAGAGATGCACTGGATCCGCGTCGATCGCTACGAAACCGAGGGCCCGTCCGGCCTAACGAGCAGTTACCATCAGCCGGTGCCGTGCATGCATTGCGAGAATGCGCCGTGTGAACTCGTCTGCCCGGTCGCGGCCACCGTGCACAGCAGCGAGGGGCTGAACCAGATGGTTTACAACCGCTGCATCGGCACGCGCTATTGCTCGAACAACTGCCCCTACAAAGTGCGGCGTTTTAATTTCCTCGAGTACGACGCGAATCAGTACGAGGTGCCGATCACGCGCAAGCTGATGCGTAACCCGGACGTCACGGTCCGGACGCGCGGGGTGATGGAGAAGTGCACCTACTGCATCCAGCGGATCAACGCGGTCAAGATCGACGCGGGGAAGGCAAACCGCGCCATCCGCGATGGCGAAATCACGCCGGCTTGCGCGCAGGCCTGCCCGGCGGAAGCGATTATCTTCGGCGACTTAAACGATCCGGCGGCGCGCGCCGCGCAGTTGCGCAACTCGCCGCTAAGCTACGGCTTGCTCGCGGAACTGAACACGCGCCCGCGCACCACGTATCTCGCGAAAATGCGCAATCCAAACCCGGAGCTGGAGGCGGTATGATCTCCGAACGCGCCGACGCGCCGGTGGTCGTCCCGGGCCACGACAGCCTTACCGTCACGCGCAAGATCACCGGCGTCGTCCTGACGCGTCAAGTGCATCGCGGCTGGATCGCGGGGTTCGCTTTCGCCTTCGTCCTCCTGCTCCTTTTTAACTTCTGCATCGCCTGGCTCTTCCTCAAAGGCGTCGGTATCTGGGGAGTGAATATCCCGGTCGCGTGGGGCTTCGCGATCACGAATTTCGTCTGGTGGATCGGGATCGGTCACGCCGGCACTTTCATCTCCGCCATTCTGCTTCTGCTTCATCAGGATTGGCGGACGTCGATCAATCGCTTCGCGGAAGCGATGACGCTCTTTGCCGTCGCGTGCGCGGGATTGTTCCCGCTTCTCCATCTTGGCCGGCCATGGGTTTTCTACTGGCTGGTGCCGTATCCGAACACGATGGGGTTGTGGCCACAGTGGCGGAGCGCGCTCGTCTGGGATGTCTTTGCGGTCACGACCTACCTGCTCGTCTCGCTCATGTTTTGGTACATCGGACTGATCCCGGATGTCGCGACAATGCGCGACCGCGCGGCGGGCAAACCGGCGCAGCTTTTCTACGGCATCCTCGCGCTCGGCTGGCGCGGCTCGGCGCGACATTGGAAACGGTTCCACATGGTCTACCTGCTCCTCGCGGGCCTGGCCACGCCGCTCGTGCTCAGCGTGCACAGCGTGGTCTCGTTAGACTTCGCCATCGCAATCGTGCCCGGCTGGCATTCCACCATCTTCCCCCCCTACTTTGTGGCCGGCGCGATCTTCTCCGGCTTCGCCATGGTGCTCACGCTCGCGATCCCGATCCGCAAGTTCTACGGGCTGCAGGATTTCATCACTATGCAGCACCTCGAGAACGCCGCGAAGGTCATGCTCGCGACCGGGCTGATGGTCGCGCACGGCTACATTACGGAAGGATTTATGTCGTGGTACAGCGACGACAAGTTTGAGATCTATCTCACGCTGAACCGCATGTTCGGCCCTTACTGGCCGGCCTACTGGACGCTCATCCTCTGCAACGTCCTCGTGCCGCAGGCCCTCTGGTTCCGCAGCGTTCGCACGAGCACGAAGTGGCTCTTTCTCATCTCGCTCCTCGTCAATGTCGGGATGTGGACGGAGCGCTACGTCATCGTCGTGACCAGCCTGCATCGCGACTTCCTCCCTTCATCGTGGGCCATCTTCCACGGCATGCGCTGGGACTGGCTGACGTTCCTCGGTTCCTTCGGCCTCTTCCTCACTTTGCTCTTCCTCTTCCTGCGCATCCTTCCCGCGATCTCGATGAGTGAGATGCGTGAGTTGGTGCACAAAAAATCGAAGGGCAAAGAGTGAGCGCGCCGCTCCACGGCATCATGGCGGAATTCGCGGAACCGGAGCAGTTGCTCGCCGCGGCGCAGGCGGCGCATACCGCCGGCTACCGCAAGATGGACGCCTACTCGCCTTACGCAGTCGAAGGCCTGGCGGAGGCAATCGGCTTCCGCAAGACGCGCCTCCCGCTCATCGTGCTGCTCGGCGGAATCAGCGGCGCCGTCACGGCCTACGTGATGCAATGGTATTCGGCGGTGATTGGTTATCCGCTTAACGTCGGCGGCCGTCCCTTGCATAGCTGGCCCGCCTTCATCCCGATCACCTTCGAGCTGACCGTTCTCTTCGCCGCCGTCGCGGGCACACTAGGGATGCTGTTCCTCAACGGCCTGCCGCGGCCTTACCATCCGGTCTTCAACGCCCCCGAATTCAAGCTCGCCAGCCAGACGCGCTTTTTCCTTTGCATCGAAGCGGCCGACCACGTCTTCGATGCCGACGAAGTGCGACGCTTTTTCGGCACACTGGATCCGATCAAGGTCATGGAGGTCGAGGAATGAAGCGCGCGTTTCCTCTCCTGCTCTTCGCGTTGGCGCTCGTCTCCTGCCGGCGCGGGATGGTTGATCAGCAGAAGATAAAACCACTCGGCGAGAACGGCTTTTTCGAAGACAACC
>JBKJKL010000040.1:0-2616 GCA_046597485.1 Chthoniobacterales bacterium | reverse complement strand
CTTCCGTTTCCCGGAGAACCTGGACGACGCGGCGCGTGCCGAGCACGTGCATTTCGTGCTCAAGTTCCAACAAGCGACCGGGCCGATCATGGCGAAGGGGCTCGAGGACACAAGCTTCTACATTTTCAATCGCCTCGCCGCGCTCAACGAGGTCGGCGGCGAGCCGCAGCAGTTCGGGATTTCGCTCGAGGATTTCCACCGCGAGCAGCAGTGGCACGGCGAGCATTGGCCAGCCACGATGCTGGCCACCTCGACGCACGACACCAAGCGGAGCGAAGACGTGCGGGCGAGGATGGTTGCGATCAGCGAAATTCCTGATCTCTGGCGGGCTTCGGTCACGCGGTGGCGCACGCTCAACCGGCGCGCCAAGACGATGATCGAGGAAGCGGAGGCGCCGGACGCAAACGAGGAATACCTCATCTACCAGACCTTGCTCGGGACCTGGCCAGTCGACGCCGCGGGGAAACCGCTGCTCGAAGCGAGCGCGGACTACGTTACCCGCATCCAGGAGTACATGGCGAAGGCGCTCAAGGAAGCGAAGGTCAACACGAGCTGGATCCAGCCGAACGAGGAATGGGACAACGCGGTGAAGGAGTTCATCGCCCGCATTCTCCAGCCCGGGGCGAAGAATCGTTTCCTGCCCACCTTCGCGCCCGTCGCGGAGGAGATCGCGCGGCTCGGCGCGATGAACGCGCTGACTCAGGTGCTCTTGAAGCTGACCGCGCCCGGCGTGCCCGACATTTATCAAGGGAACGAAATCTGGGATGACAGCCTGGTCGACCCCGACAACCGTCGCGCGGTCGACTACGGCAAACGGCGCGAGATGCTGGCCAGCCTAACGAATGCTGCGCCGGAGGAATTGCTCGCGCAATGGCCGGATGGGCGGATCAAGTTGTTCCTCACCAGCACGCTCCTTCGCTTCCGGCGCGAACACGCCGCGCTCGTCGCCAGCGGCGATTACCAACCGCTTGCGGCCACTGGCCCGCTGGCGGATTCATGCATCGCCTTTGCCCGCCAGCACGACGGCGAATCGGTCCTTGTCATCGCGTCGCGGTTATCCTCGCGGGTTGGCTTCCCGGCCACGGGTGAGCGCTGGGGCGAGACGGCGATCCCGTTGCCCGAGAATTTTCCCGCAGACGGCGCGCGCGATCTTTTCACCGGCCGCGAGCAGCGGGCCGAAGGCGGGACGGCGCAGGTGAGAGACGCGCTGAGACTGTTGCCTTTCGCGGTCTATATTAGCGGCCGCTAAATCTTCCGCGGGTTGACAAGTGCAGCGGCGTCCGCGAGCCTCCACGCCCGCAAAAATCCGACCCATGGCCAACACGAAATCTGCCTCCAAACGCGCCCGTCAGACGGCCGTTCGCACTCTCCGTAATCGCAGCGTCCTGACCCGCCTGCGCAAGCTCTCCAAGCGCACCACCGGTGGTGAAGAAGCGAAGGACGAGCAGGGCGTGCGCGGCCTTATTTCTGCCGTGGACAAAGCGGCGAAGCGGGGCGTGATCCATCGCAACGCCGCGAACCGTCGCAAAGCGCGCTTGAACAAAGCCCGCCGCGCCACCGCCACCCCGGCGGCCTAACGCGCTCGCGTTTCTCTCCCCGGCCGCGCCGCAGAAGCGCGTTGCATAACGAAGAGGTCAGTTCCAAGTTCAGCACGATGATTCCGGCTATTCTTCTCATCCTTTCCGCGGTTCTTTACCGCATTGCGGTTGGCTTTTTCGGGCATTCCGGCTCGATCGGGCTGCTCAATTTTGCGCCGATGGCAGCAATCGCGCTCTGCTCGGCAGCCTACTTGCCGACGAAGTTTAAATTCGCCGTCCCGATGCTCGCGCTGCTCATTTCCGACATCGCGCTCAATCTCCACTACGGCTACTCGATGCTCGATGGCGGGGTCCTTTCGCACTATCTCGGTTTCGCCATCGTGGGCGCGCTCGGTTTGCTCCTGAGCGGTCGCGCCTCTTGGAAGACGCTGCTGCCGGCGTCGCTCGGTGCGTCGCTTCTTTTCTTCCTCGTCACCAACTCCGTCTCGTGGGTCTCCGATCCCGGTTATGTGAAGAATGTCGCCGGCTGGTTGCAGGCCATGACGATCGGCCTGCCCGCGTATAGCGCGACGCCGACCTGGATGTTCTTCCGTAACTCCCTCGTGAGTGACCTGCTCTTCACGGGGATGTTTGTCCTCGCGATGAACTTCGGGCGTGCGCCGCAAGCGGCCGCCGCCCCGGCAACGATCGCGCGCGCTTAATCCGGCATGGCTACGCCGGAGCAACGCGACGAGGTCGAGATGCTCTCGCTCATGCTGCTGATTCGCCGTTTTGAGGAACGGGCCAGTCAGCAGTATCAAGCGCAGAAAATCGGCGGCTTTTGCCATCTCTACATCGGCCAGGAAGCGGTCGTGGTCGGCGCCATCGCCGCGACGCGCGACGATGATTACCTGATCACCGCCTACCGCGATCATGCGCACGCTCTCGCCCGCGGCACGAGCGCGGATGCCTGCATGGCCGAACTCTTCGGCAAGGCGACCGGCTGCTCAAAGGGCCTCGGTGGCTCGATGCATTATTTCGATAAGGAGCGCCACATGTACGGCGGCCACGCCATCGTGGGCGCGCATGTCCCGCTCGC
>JBKJKL010000287.1:0-2642 GCA_046597485.1 Chthoniobacterales bacterium | reverse complement strand
CTATGCCGACGACGGCATCGTGCAGCAAGCCGTGCGCGCCGTCCGTGCGGCCTGCCCGGAGCTGGTCATCATCACCGATGTCTGCCTCTGCGAATACACCAGCCACGGGCACTGCGGGGTGATTCGGCGCGACGGCGATCACTTTCATGTCTTGAACGACCAGACGGTCGAGCTGCTGGCGAAGGCCGCCGTCTCGCACGCGAAGGCCGGGGCGGACCTCGTTGCCCCGAGCGACATGATGGATGGCCGCATCGGCGCCATCCGCGAAGCACTCGACGCCGCCGGTTTCACCGAAACCGGGATCATGAGCTACGCGGTGAAATTCGCCTCCGTCTTCTACGGGCCGTTTCGCGATGCAGCGGAAAGCCCTCCGCAATTCGGCGATCGGCGTTCCTATCAAATGGATCCGGCAAATGCGGCGGAATCCATACGCGAAGCGGCGCTCGATGTCGAGGAAGGCGCCGACATCCTGATGGTGAAGCCCGCGCTGCCTTACCTCGATATTCTTTGGCGCGTGCGCGAACGCTTCGGCAAGCCGACCGCGGTCTATCACGTCAGCGGGGAGTTCGCGATGGTGAAGGCCGGCGCCGCCGCTGGCTGTTTCGAGGAGCGCGCTGCGGTCCTGGAGATCATGACCTCGCTCAAGCGCGCCGGCGCCGATTTGATCGTGACCTACTGGGCGAAGGAACTCGCCGCATGGACGCGCGCCTAACGAGTGGTGGCGAAACCGAAGCGCACCGCCGGCTGAAGCGCCTCTCGGTCCTCTGGGCGCAATCGCAGGGCTACCGCGCCTGCGCGGTCGAAGTGAGCCTGCCGCAATGCCGCTACCGCGCCGACGTCGCCGCCTATCGCGCCCAGGGGAACGAACCTGGCGCGACCGCCATCTTCGAGTGCAAGCAGGTCCGCTCCGATCTCCGGCGGGATAACCGCTGCAGCGCCGCCCTCCGCGCCCGCCTCGAAACGGTCAGCCGCCGGCGCGAGGTGCTCGAGCGCAACCTACGCGTCCATTACCCCACGCTGCGCAGCGGCGATTCGCTCTTCCCGGAATTCGACGCGCACGATTTCGCGGCCATTCCGCACCGCGGCTACACCCGAGTGCGGAAGGAAATGAGCGCCCTGCAAAAGCAACTCCGTGGCGGGACGAAGTTCGAGTGCCTCACCCGCTATCGCTCCGCGAATCTCTTCTTCCTCGTTCTGCCTAACGAGTTGTTCCGCGAATCGGGAGTGCCGCCTGGCTGGGGCGCACTCGTCGAGCGGGGCGAGACCCTCACCCTCGTCCGCAAGCCGCAATGGCACGACAACTCCGCGGAGAACCGCCTTCGTTTCCTGCAGCGCATCGCGCAGGCCGGGACCCGGCTTCTGAACCGCCAGCTCGAGATCACCTTTGACCTCGTCGTCGCCGAGCGGGAGCGTTCCGCGGTTACCGCCTGACGAGCAGATTGCGGCCGGTCATCTCGACCGGTTGCGGCAGGCCGAGGAGCGCGAGGAGTGTCGGCGCGACATCGGCAAGGATCCCGTCTTCCAGCCGCCACTCGGCTGCGTCATTCGCCACGTAAATGAAATGCACCAGATTCGTAGTATGCGCAGTGTTGGGCGAGCCGTCCGGGTTCCGCATCAACTCGCAATTGCCGTGGTCGGCGGTGAGCAATGCCTTCCCGCCTAACGAGAGCAGAGCCGGCACAATGCGCGCGACACATTCGTCGATCGTCTCGACCGCCTTCACGCCGGCCTCGACAACGCCGGTGTGCCCGACCATGTCCGGGTTGGCGAAGTTCAGGATGATGAGGTCGAACTCCGAGAGGCGCGCGAGCACTTCATCGGTCACCGTCCGCGCGCTCATCTCGGGCTGGAGATCGTAGGTCGCGACTTTCGGCGAGGGCACAATCTTCCGCTCTTCGCCCGCGAAGGGCTCCTCGACGCCACCGTTAAAGAAGTAGGTCACGTGCGGATACTTCTCCGTCTCGGCGATGCGCAGCTGTTTGCGGCCGGCTGCACTCACCACCGCGCCGAGAATGTTCGCGAAGCTCTCCGGCGCGAACACGTAGGGCGCCGAGTAGGTGGCGTCGTATTGCGTGAGGGTGAAATAGCGAACGCGGGGCCGCACTTCGCGGTCGAAGCCATCGAAGTCGTCGCGCAGGAACGCGAGTGAAAGCTGGCGTGCCCGGTCGGCGCGGAAGTTGAAAAAGAAAACCACATCGCCATCGCGCACTCGCTGCTCGTGCGGCGCAGCGAAGATCAGCGCGGGCATGAACTCATCCGTCGTCCCCTGCGCGTATTCCCCCGACAACGCGGCCGATGGCGCCGTCTCACAAAACTTCCCGCGCCCGAGGACGATCGCGTCCCAGGCGAGCTTCGTCCGCTCCCAGCGTCGGTCGCGATCCATCGCAAAATAGCGGCCGATCACGGTCACAATCCGCGCGCCGCTTTCCTTCAACTGCGCGCTACATTGCGCGAGAAAATCCGCGCCACCCGTCGGCGAGGTATCGCGTCCATCAGTGAAAGCGTGGACCATGATGTCATCCACACCGGCAGCCTTCGCCGCCTGCGCGAGCGCGGCGAGGTGCGCATAATGACTGTGGACGCCGCCATCCGAAACAAGGCCGAGGAAGTGCAGCCGCTTCCCGCGGGCCTGTGCGAACGCC
>JBKJKL010000036.1:0-4950 GCA_046597485.1 Chthoniobacterales bacterium | reverse complement strand
CTGTTGTTTCCGAAGGTGCAAACGTCACAACCTCGCGTGGCCGTTTACGCAGCGGACAATGCTCCGCTCCCGCGTGAGCTGCTCGCGGCGCTGGCGCTGGTCTTCCATCTCGAGTTTGTCTTTCCGGGCGAAGCCCCGCTGTCGGAAAGCGAGGCTTCGCTGGTCTTCGGTGCATCGGCTGACGATGAACTTCCTGCAGCATCGCAAGGCCGCGCGATGGCTTTTCTGCGCGAGCCCGCCGCAGACGTTTCGGAGAACGGGCAGATCGAATTCAGCGCGGCTCCGTTGTTGAACGCCTGTCTGCGCGGACAAAAGCTGCCCGCGTCGGATCTTCCGGCGGCGGTTTCGTTGAAAGCGGAATCCGGTGATGAAGTGCTGGCCACGCGTGACGGCCAGCCGTTTTGGATTTCGCGTCCGCGCGACGGCGGCCGAATCGATCTTGTCGCGGCGCGCCCGCGCGAACTCGCTTCGGGTGATTACCTCTATCAGCGATTGGAAAAGGAGAACTGGGCGCGCTTGTTGCCACTGCTCCATTTCCTCCGCGAGGTTTCCGGCTGGCAGACGCCACCGGTCCGCGCCTGCTTCATGTTCGACGATCCGAACCTGCACTGGCGCTCCTACGGCTACCTGCGCTACGAGGAGTTGGCCCGGCACGCAACGGTGCACAATTACCACGCCTCCTTTGCCATGATCCCGATGGACTGCTGGTATGCGCACTCCGCGACGGCGTACCTTTTCCGCGAAAATGCCGAGCGGCTCTCACTGCTTTTTCACGGGAACAATCACACTTACTACGAGTTGACCGAGACGCGCACGCCGGCCGCGCGGGAGTCGCTTGCTGCGCAGGCTATGCAGCGCATCGAAAGCTTTGAGCGACGCGCGCAGGTTCCCGTGTCGAGAGCGATGACCGCGCCGCATGGCGCCTGCAGTGTGGCGATGGGACAGGTCCTGCTCCGCAGCGGATTCGAGGTCGCGTGCATCTCGCGCAGCTCGCTCATGATTCGCAACCCGGAGATCGCTTGGGCGCGCTCGGTTGGGCTGGCGCCGGCGGAATTTATCGGCGAAGGGCTGCCGGTCATTCCGCGTTTCCATGTGCAGTGGGACACGAGCTACGCACTCTTCGCTGCGTTCCTCGGACAGCCGATCATCCTCGTCGGTCATCATGATGATCTTGTTGATGGGCTCGGGTTGCTCGAAAAGCGGGCAGCGTTCATCAACAGCCTCGGCGACGTGCGATGGTGCGACGTGGATGCGATGACGCGATCGAACTTCAACACGCGACGGCTAGGCGATGTGTTCGAGGTAGAGATGTTCGCGCGGAAGATTGAGGTCGTGATTCCGGACGGCGTGACGCGTCTTGTCGTGCGGCGGCCTTGGCTAAAAAGCGGCGCGGCCGAAGAGGTCGCGGTTATCCGGGGCGGCCAGGCCGTGTCTTTCGGAACGAACGGAGCCGCCTCGCTCGCCGTCACGCCGGGCGAACGAGTGGCGGTTTCTTCGATCTATCCGGATATGATCAATCTCGCCACCGTGCGCACTTATCCGCCGCACCCGTGGGCGGTGACGCGGCGCCAACTGTGCGAGCTCCGCGACCGGTTGCGGCCGGTGCTGCGCCGCGTGCGAGGGAGGAAAGGGGAGACGCTTGGAAAAGTCGCCTAACGAACAGCGCTACGCCCAGCGCGTCGCCGTGCTATCCGGCGGCCGCGACAAGCCTTACGCGCTCGGCCTGACCGCAGCGCTGACCGGCGCGGGAATCGAAGTTGATTTCGTCGGCGGCGACGAGTTCGATCTGCCGCAGCTCACGACCAACCCGAAGGTCAACTTCCTCAACCTGCGCGGGGACCAGGAACCGGCCGGGCTCTCGCGGAAAATGCTGCGCGTGCTGATCTACTATTGGCGACTGCTCGGCTGGGCCGCGCAGACCTCCACGCCGGTCTTTCACATCCTTTGGAACAACAAGTTCGAGTTCGTCGACCGGACGTTGCTCATGCTTTTCTACAAGACGCTCGGGAAGAAAATCGTCTTCACCGCGCACAACGTGAACAAGGCGGAGCGCGACGGTCGTGACACCTGGCTGAACCGCTTCTCGCTCCGCACACAGTACCGTCTCGCGAACCACCTTTTCGTTCACACCGAGAAGATGAAGGCGCAGCTCGTTGACGATTTCGGAGTTCCTTCGCCCAAGGCGACGGTCATCCCGTTCGGCATCAACAGCAGCATCCCCGACACCGCGCTGACGGGGGAGGAAGCGCGCCGCATTGTCGGTCTGCAGCCGGAGGAAAAGGTCATTCTCTTCTTCGGCAACATCGCGCCCTACAAAGGTCTCGAGTTTTTGATCGAAGCATTCTCACGCCTCGAGGAGGCGGCGTATCGCCTTGTCATCGTGGGCGCACCGAAGGAGGAAATCGGCACCTACTGGCTGGAGATTGAGCGTCAGCTCGACGACCCGCGGCTCGCCGGAAGAATCATCCGGCGGATCGAATATGTGCCCGACGAAACCACCGAACTTTATTTTAAATCGGCCGACGTGTTGGTGTTGCCCTACACGCACATCTTCCAGAGCGGCGTCCTCTTTCTCGCCTACAATTTCGGTCTCCCGACAATCGCAGCCGATGTCGGTTCACTGCGGGAGGAGATCGTGGAAGGCCGGACTGGCTACGTCTTTCCGGCGCGCGACGTCCCCGCCCTGACGGCCACGATCGAGCGCTTCTTCGCGAGCAATCTCTATCGTGAACGCGAACGCGGCCGAGCGGAACTGCGCCGCTACGCGCACGACCGCTATTCCTGGAGCAAGGTGGCGGGGATGACCGAGGAGGTTTATCTCCAACTCACCGGGCCAGGCGGAACCCAAACTGCTCAGGCGATGTGTGTGATAGGTTCAGCCGAATGAGTTCGACGACGCAGATGGAGCCCCCTCTCGCGCCCGCGGTATCCGAGACTGGGCCGGGCGAGTGGACGACGCGGATCACCCCGCAGCGCGGCTACTTTAACTGGCGACTGTCGCAGCTCTTCCGCTACCGCGACCTGATCGCTATGTTCGTCTGGCGCGATTTCGTTTCGGCCTACAAGCAGACGATTCTCGGGCCGATGTGGCACCTCGTGCAGCCGCTGCTGACCACGCTGATGTTCACCGTCATATTCAGCAAAGTGGCCCGGCTCTCGACCGCGGGTGCGCCACCTTTTCTCTTCTATCTTTCCGGCATTGTCGCCTGGGGTTTCTTCGCCGGGAACCTGACCAAGACCTCGACCACCTTCGTCGCCAACGCGCATCTGCTCGGGAAGGTTTACTTCCACCGGCTCGTCATTCCGATCTCGGTCACCATCTCGAGCTTGATCACCTTCGGTATTCAGCTCGGCATCTTCCTCGTCTTCTGGCTGTGGCACTGGCTAGCCGGGACGCAGGTGCATGTGACAGGGTGGATTTTCGCGGTGCCGCTCTTCCTCTTTATGCTCGGCGGTTACAGCTTGGGCGGCGGGATTATTGTCTCGGCCCTGACGACTCGCTACCGCGACCTGGCAAACTTGGTCGGCTTCGGCGTGCAGCTAATGATGTATGCCACGCCGGTCATCTACCCGGCCTCGGCCGTGCCTGATAAATATCGCTGGCTCGTCGCGCTCAATCCGCTGACGCCGATCCTCGAGGGTTTCCGCGTTGCCTTCCTCGGCGCGGGCGTGATCGATCTCTCGCATCTCGCGATCAGCTTCGCGCTCATGGTCGTCATGCTGGTCGTAGGCTTGATGCTCTTCACCCACGTCGAGCGCACTTTCATGGACACGGTCTAACGAGATGTCGGACGCGATCGTTGTTGAGCAGTTGAGCAAGCGCTACCGCCTCGGGTCTCTCGGCGGTGCATCGCTCCAGGAAGATTTTGGCCGCTGGTGGGCGGCGCTCCGCGGTAGGGAAGATCCGACCAGCAAGATCGGCGTGCAGCAACGCCGGATGGGCGACGAGTTTTGGGCGCTTAACGACGTGGACTTCCGCGTCCGCGAAGGAGAGATCTTCGGGATCGTCGGGCGGAACGGCGCCGGCAAAAGCACCCTTCTCAAGATCCTCTCGCAAGTCACAGCGCCGACTTCCGGCGAGATCAAGATCAAAGGAAAAGTCGCGAGCCTGCTCGAAGTCGGAACCGGTTTCCACCCCGACCTGACCGGCCGGGAGAATGTCTTTTTGAACGGCGCCATCCTCGGCATGACGAAGGACGAGATCCTGAAAAAATTCGACGAGATTGTCGCCTTCTCCGAGATCGAGGAGTTCATCGACACGCCGGTGAAGCGCTACTCCAGCGGAATGTATGTCCGGCTCGCTTTCGCCGTCGCGGCGCACCTCGATCCCGAGATCCTGATTATCGATGAGGTGCTGGCGGTCGGTGACGCGCAGTTCCAAAAGAAGTGCGTGAGCAAAATGGGCGAAGCCTCGCGCGCGGGGCGAACCGTTCTTTTCGTGAGCCACAGCCTGCCGGTGGTTTCCAGCCTTTGCAGCCGCGCCATGCTGCTCGATGGCGGCCGGAAAATAGCGGATGGACCGACCGAGGAAGTTCTCTCGACCTACGTGGAAAGCTCCGGCTCGACTGGGGGTGGCGAACTGCGCTGGGATGCAAGCGACATCGCGGTCACCAACGGACGGCTGCGCCTGGCCGCGGCGCGCACGCTTTCGCAAAACAAGATCACCGGCGATGTGCAGATCGATCATCCGACCGTCGTGCAATATGACTTCGAGTGCTTGAAGGACGGACTCAACGTCGCCTCGAGCATCCACTTGATGGACAAGAACGGCATCTGCGTGCTCGCCTCCGGCACGCCGTCGGCGGTGTTGAACCGCGGCTTCTATCAGCACGCCTGCGAATTCCCGGCGAACTTCCTGAACGACGGCTATTACAGCATTTCCATTTTTCTGATCACCGACGTCACGAACCACGACGTCGTTTTGCGGAACGGCATCTCTTTTATGGTGCA
>JBKJKL010000181.1:0-4122 GCA_046597485.1 Chthoniobacterales bacterium | reverse complement strand
AAAGCACATCGGCGCGATCGCGCGGCCGGACGAAGTGCGTTTTGCCGAGGCGCTGCCGAAAACGCGCAGCGGCAAGATTATGCGCCGGCTCTTGAAAGAGATCGCGAGCGGGAAAGCCGTCACCGGCGACACCACCACCCTGGAGGACTTCGGGGTGCTCGCGAAGTTGAGCGAAGAGGAGTAGCTACGTAGCGACGCTTTCGCTTTCTCATGAGTTTCATCCGAACTGGTTTCCGCGAGCTAAGCCTGAAGGTGCGCCGGCAGCGCACTCGCATGGCCCTGCGACATGAAAGGCGGCTCCTGCAGCGGAGCGAGATCGAGCTTGGCCGGGAAGGCGTGAACCAAGCCGGCAACTTCCCGGAGTTGCGCAGCGAAATCGTCGCCTTGCGCAAGCTGGAGCAGGAGCAAAAAGAAGTCACCGTCCGCATCGCGCAAGTCGAGGAGGCGCTCAAACAGATCGAGGCGCAGCGACAGAACAACGCGAAGGAACTGAACACCGCCGTCGCCGCGCTGGAGGAGGAAAAAAAACCGATCCTGCAACGGCGAAACGAAGCGAAAGCGGCCTCCGATCTCTGCGATCGCGAGCTGACCGGAGTCGATCGCCGCCTACAGGACAACGACGCCGCCGATCGCGCGCTGCTCGAGAAACTTTCCGCGCTCCAGGCGCTCGTCCCGCCACCGGCCGATCTCGACGCGCAAAACGCCGGGCTGGCAGCGCGGCGGGCGCAGTTACCCGAGCAACGGGCCGAGATTACGCGCGCGCAGCTCGGCGCGGCGGAGGCCTGCCGCTTCGCGAAAGACAAGCTCAGCACGCAGCAGGCCGTGCTCGATCGGCTCGACAAAAAGATCAGCGAGGTGCGTGCGACGTTTGAAACGAAAGACCGGGGACTGAATGAAACCGCGCGCGCGCAGCAGGAAGCGTTGAAGGAAGCGCGCGCCCAACACCAGACGGTGGAGGAGCGCAAAAACCCGGCCTACTTGAACATCGGCCGGCACCTCGCCACCCAGGGCATCGCGCCGCCCAACGCGCCGCAGTTACTCGCCAACGTGCAGCGCCATCGGACCGCGCTCGAGCGCCACTTGCTGCACAAGGAGGACCTCGCCGTTCGCTCCGCTGCGATCGACAAACAGGAGCTGCGGAAATTTTACTTCAGCCTCGCGTCGGTCGTTGTCCTGCTCGCGATTGTCCTTCCGCTCGTCTTCCGGTCGCCGGCCAAGCGGGAATGGTTGCCGCAGGAAACCGAAGCCATCCTCTCGGTCAACGTGGTCCAATTGCAGCGCGACGAACTGGCGAAGCGCTGGGAAAAGGAGCATCCGGAGGAATGGCAGCTGATCTGGGCCGGGCTGACCGCGAACGCGCAGCGCATGCCCGGCTTGAACATCTCGAAGGACATTTTGCGCGTGACGCGCGGCCTCACTGCCGCCCATGCCGCCAGCCCGCGGGAGTTCATCCTCGTGCAGACGAAGAGCGACCTCGCGTCCGTCGTGAACTCGTTCGAGGCGGAGCACGGTTTCCGGCGCGAGTTGTCGCAAGGCCTGCCGATCTGGCGGCTGGACAACTTCGCCCTCGCCCGCGTCGGCCCGCACACCATCGCGCTCGGGGCGCCCGCGGAAGTCGAGGAACTCGTGCAGGTGCGCCTCGGGATTAAACGAGATCTCAAGATCAGCGGCCCGCTCTTCGATCGCTTCCAGGCGCTCGACCAGGAAACCACCCTCCGCGTCATCTCGAGCGATCCGCCAAGCATCGCCCGCTACTTCGGCCCCATCATCAGCAGTGAGTTGCTCGATTCGACTCAAATCCTCGGCCTTGGACTCGCCTTCGGGAATCCAATCAAAGGGCGCCTCGTGCTCAAGATGAGAACGGTCAAGGCGGCGAATGATCTCGTGCAGCAGCTCCGGACCGATCCGGAGCGTTCGCTGAAGATGCCGGACTCGGAATCGCTCTATTACGCGCAGCCGCCCGAGATCGTGACGCAGGAACAAACCGTCGAAATCCGCTTCGTCATGCCGGAGAATAGTGCTCGACTTCTCCTGCAACGAGTCGCTAAGAGCAACGCCGCGCCGCCATTGGTGACGCGTTAACCCCCGCCCGCGAAGCGCCCGCCTGAGGCGCAGCGGTTGCTTACTTCCACTCTCGTGAAACGCACCCTGCTCGGCCTCCTTTGCCAGATGCTCCTGCTGGCCGGGCTCGTCGCAGCGCCGTCGCCCACCCCTTCCCCGGAACCGCAGCCCACGACGTCGCCTTCGCAAGGACCGGAGCTGATGGACATCCGCCGGGTCGATCCGCGCATCGTGGTGGAGTTGCGTTACGCCGGCTCGCGCAACATCGCGGGGCGTCCGCTTTATCCGCCGGGGTTGCCGGCACTCGTTAGGCCGGCCGTGGCAGTGAAATTGAGAAAAGCGCAGGACGAACTCGCGCTCCGCGAATACCGGCTGAAGATCTGGGACGCGTGGCGACCGAAAGCAGCGCACGAGGAACTTTGGCGGCTCTTTCCAAACAAGGACTACGTCGGCAACCCGAACGACGGCATCGGCTCGCTCCACACCTGGGGCGTGGCGGTCGATGCCACCATGGTCGACAAGCACGGCCGCGAAGTGACGATGCCGACGGACTTCGACGCCTTCTCGCCGGCCGCGATGCTGAAGTACACCGGGCGCGACCCGATTGTGGAAATGCATCTGCACGTGCTGCAGCGCGCCATGTCACACGCCGGTTTCTGGGGCATGCGGACGGAGTGGTGGCACTTCATCTCGCGCGGCTGGACGCAGTATAAATCGATCGACGAGGTGCAATTGATCGCGCAGCAGCCGGCCGCAGTGTTGCCCCCAAAGTTGAACCCGGGACCGCAGAGCGGCTCGAGCGGCGGCTCTCGTTAGGCGCTGTTTTCGGTCACCCAGTCGTGGTAGGCCTCGAGTCCCGCGACGACCCGGGTCGCGATGATTTCCGGCACGTCGTAGGGATGGAGCGCTTTCAGCCGCGCCTCGAAAGCCGGGTAACTGGCAGCCGTGAGCTTGAAGAGCGTGAGCACTTCGGTGGCCTGTTCCACCTTCCCCTGCCAGCGGTAGATCGACTCGATCGATGGCAGGAGGTTTGCGCAGGCGACGAGCTTTTCCTCCACGAGTTGGCGCGCGAGGCGGCGCGCCGTTTCCGTATCCGGAAAAGTGCTAAAGGCGAGGAGGACCTCGTCAGCCATTCGTTAGGCAGGAGCGAGAGCGGCGTGGCGGCAAATCCAGCCGCCGCCAAGCACGACATCGTCCGAGTAAAGAACCGCCGCCTGGCCAGGCGTGACCGCCTTTTGCGGCTCGTGCAGTTCGACCCGGGCGAGCCCGTTCGGAAGCGGATGCAGAGTGGCGCGCGTCCCGGGATGCGCATAGCGGATCTTCACCGTCGCCTCGATCGGCGCGGATGCGTCGCCCACGCCCGCAGCCGGGTGCCAATTCACGCGGTCGATCTCGAACGCTTCCGTGACCAGATCCTCCACCGTGCCAACGATGACGCGATTCGTGACCGGATCGATGTCGATGACATACCGCGGCTGCGCGGAGCCGCCGGGCAGCCCCTTGCGCTGACCGATGGTGAAAAGCTCGATGCCGCCATGGTCGCCGAGGAAGTTCCCCTCGAGATCGTAAATGCCACCAGGATGGAACTCGCCTTCGCCGAGATGCGAGCGGAGGAAGGCCTTATAATCATTCCCCGGGACGAAACAAATCTCCTGGCTGTCGACCTTCTCCGCGACCTTCAGGCCCAGCGAACGCGCGATCTCGCGGATGGCCGGCTTCTCCATTCCGCCGAGCGGAGTGAGGGCGCGCTGCAACTGTTCCTGGCGCAGGCTGAAGAGAAAATACGATTGGTCCTTCCGCGGGTCCGCGCCCTTCCGGAGCACGGCGCGATCGGCATGATGCTCGATGATCGCGTAATGGCCAGTGGCGATGAAGTCGCAGCCGAGCGCCTCCGCCTTTTGCCAGAGATTGCCAAACTTCAGCTTCTCGTTGCACATCACGCATGGGTTCGGCGTGCGGCCGGCTTGGTATTCGCTCGAGAAATAATCGATCACCAGCTTCTCGAACTGGTCGGCCTCACCGACCACGTAATGCGGGATGCCGAGCGAGTGCGCCACGTTG
>JBKJKL010000413.1:0-2662 GCA_046597485.1 Chthoniobacterales bacterium | reverse complement strand
ATGACCTCGAATCACGAGGACACGAACGACCTGCTGCAGGACGTCTTCTCCAAGGCTTACAAATCAATCGGCGGCTTCCGCGGCAAGTCATCGTTTTACACTTGGATCCACTCGATCGCAGTGAACATGACGCTGAACTTCCTGAAGAAGCGCGGTCGCCGTTTTAATCTCAGCCTCGACGATGTCGACGCGAGTATTCAGAACGACAAAGAGTTCCTTGAGGTCACGCAATCGACCAGTCCGGTGCGCGAAGCTGACCTCTCGGAACTGCAGGTAAGATTGAACGAGGCCATGCAGAAACTGTCTGATGAACACAGAGCTGTGGTCACGATGTTTCACATTCAAGGAATGCCTCACGCTGAGATCAGCAAAATCTTGAATGTCTCCGAAGGCACGGTACGTTCGCGGCTCTTCTACGCGAACCGACAGCTGCAAAATTACCTAGAAGAATTTCGGAAGAATCCTGTTTCGTAATGGACCATTTTAGCGAAGAAGACATCGGCAAACTCCTGCGGCTCAAACGTCATGAGCAGCCGCCGCCCGCATACTTCGACAACTTTCTGCACGAATTTCATCGCCGGCAGCGGGCCGAACTCCTGAAGCAGCCGCTGTGGCGTATCGCTCTCCAACGCGCGCACGATTTCATGTATCAGCTGAACGTGGGATCGCTCACCTCCGGCCCGGTCGCGGCCGCGGCGGTGCTGGTTTGCGCGGCGGTTCTCACCATCAACGTGGTCCGGACGCCCGAGGCCAATCCCGATGCGGCGGTCGCCAGCGCGGCGCCGATGCGCATGACTGAGGGTGTCGTGCCGGTCAGTGATGACGAACGCAGCCTGACGCTCGCCACCCCGCGGCGTTCCCTGGCCGCGAAGAATTTCCGGATGCCGAATCTTTCCACGTCGCCGGCTCACGCGCGTGCCACGACCACTCCACGTTATGTGCTCGACAGCACGCCAGTGAGCTATGAGGCGTCGCTCCGGTTCTGAGCAAGCCTTAGCGCGTCTCCACGCAAGCTCCGCGATGCTTCGGCGTCTCTTCGCGTTTGCTCTTCTTTCCGCCGCAGGCTTCGCGCAAGCGCAGGAGCAGTCGGCTAATTCCACCAGCCGCGAGGTAAAGGAAATCTTCGAGCGGACGCGCAAGTCCGTAGTGAAGATCCGTGCGACGGACGAGCACGGGAAGCTGGCCGGTACCGGGTTCTTTATCGATCCGACCGGCATGCTCTACACCGCCTACTCCGTCGGCGCGGATGCTGATGAGATTACCGTCGAAATCGATGGAAAGGAAGTGCCCGCGCACGCCGTGATGGCAGATGCGCGCAGCGGTATTGCAATGCTCAAGGTCGACGTGCCGACACCGGCGTTGCCGATTGGACACTCGGAGCAGTTGGAGGTCACCACTCCAGTTCTCGCGGTTGGCTTCCCGCTCGATCTCCCGCAGACGCCGAGCTTCGGAATGGTTGCGGGGTTCGATCGCAAATATCTTGGCCGTTATTTTTCCACCACGCATCTGCGGGTAAACATGCCGACGCAGCGCGGCGAGGCGGGTGCGCCTTTAATGAACATGAAGGGCGAAGTGGTCGGTATTCTGGTGAGCGCGATCGAGAACGGCTCGGCCTGTTACGCCTTGCCGATCGATGCGGCCGAAAAGATTCGGAGCGACTTTGTCCGTTTCGGCGAAGTGCGTCACGGCTGGGTCGGCATCAATGTGGCCGAGGCTCCGACCGAAAGTGAGGGTTCACGCGCGCGCTTCACTGATATTATGCCGGGCACACCAGCCGCTGATTGTGGCGCGAAGGCGGGCGACATCCTGCTCGAGGTCGGGAACAAAAAGGTGCATCAGCCAGAGGATGTGATCGACGCCTCGTTCTTTATCACCGCGGGCGAGAAGGTGCCGATCACTGTCTTGCGTGGAAAAGAGAAGCTGACCTTCGAAGTCGAAGCCGGTTTCCATCCCGCAACGCAGCGGCCACCGGTGATTGCCTCGCCACTCTCGCCACAGGCGATGCCGCTCGGGCTCGATCGGACGCCGTAGGTACGGCGGTTAATTTTCCTCGAGGAACTGCCGAAAACCGGCTTCGTCGAGGATCTTGATCCCGAGCTTTTTCGCCTTCTCTAGTTTGCTCCCGGCCTCTTCGCCCGCGAGCAGATAGCTGGTTTTCTTGCTCACGCTGCCGCTCACTTTTCCGCCGCGGGCGATAATGGCCTCCGCGATTTCATCGCGCGGCTGGCTGAGCGTGCCGGTGATAACCCAAGTGGAGTCGAAGAAGGAATCACTCGTGACCGGCGCGGGGCCGGTTTCTTCCAACTGCAAACCGGCGGCGCCGAGGCGCGCGATCAGCGCACGATTCTCTTCCTCTTGGAAAAATCCGTGAATGCTCTGACCGACGACTTCGCCAACGTCGTTGATCCGCTGCAGTTCCTCCGCATCAGCGGCCATCAACCGTTCCATGCTCCGAAAATAAGTGGCCAGCGCGCGCGACGCGCTGACACCTACATGCAGGATGCCGAGGCCGAAGATCAGGCGCCAGAGCGGGCGCGTCTTGCTCGCCGCGATCGCGCCTAACAAGTTGTTCACGCTCTTCTCGCCCATGCGCACGAGGCGGCTGAGCTCGGCCGCGTCGAGGGCGTAAATTTCGCTCACGACGTGCAGCACGCCGTGCTCG
>JBKJKL010000204.1:0-3721 GCA_046597485.1 Chthoniobacterales bacterium | reverse complement strand
GAGCGAAAGGGCGGCTACACCCGCATCATCAAGCTCGGCCAGCGGAAGAGCGATTCTGCCCCCGTGGCTTTCATCGAGTGGGTCGACGCCCCGATTGTAACAGAAGAACCCGCCCCGGAAGAAAAAGGGAAGAAGAGCAAGGCTACCAAGCCGACTAAGGCTCCGGCGGAGGAAGCGAAGCCGGCTCGGAAAAAGAAGGCAAGCGCCGATGAAGGCGCCGCCAAAGACGGGTAGTTAACGACTCGTTTTTCCAACAAGTTCTCGCGCAGCGGCGGCCAGTTTCTGGCCGCCGCTTTTGTGTTTAGGCATGGCTGACCGTGGCCGTCGCGCTCCCGTCCCGAATCCGGAACGATTGCATCCCGCACGTGGACGCTGCCGCAAAACCGATGAAATCGTCATCCTACGCAAACCGTTCTCAACTCGCGTGATAGAACTACTCGCCAGCTTGGCATGACCATTGCGATAGAGAGCAGCCTTAAGCGTAATGAAAAAGCAGAATACCTACTCACTCGTACAGTCATCCCAAGAAAAAGGCCGTGGCATTTTTGAAGGAGTTGTCCTCGCCCTGGTCGTCCTTTGCACCGTCTTCACTGTTGGCCAGTTTGCCACTCACTCGATCGTGACGCCCGGCATGAACCGCGTGACGAAGAACAGCTCGCCCGTCACCGTCGAAGTGCTGGCCTACGCGACCCCGCCGCCAGCGCCGGCGCCGATCGTGGCCAGCAACTAGCGACCGCCGCGCACCCAGGTGCGCGTTACCGGGTGGTCTGCAGTTTCCAGTCGATCTTGCCATCCGCCGCAATCCGAAGGTAAGCGACGCTGGCCGCCGCGCCGCGGTTTGGCCGCGTGACGCATCCCGGATTAAGAAAAAGAGCGTGCCCGACGCTTTCGTAGCGTGGGACGTGCGTGTGTCCATGCAGGAAGACGTCGATATCCGCCGGTGCGCGGTCCGGCGGGATGTGCACGAGCCGAAAGCGCTTTCCGTTTCGCTCCAGGTCCACCTGGAGCGGCCATGACGCTTCGCTGTCACAGTTCCCGCGCACGATCGTCACCGGCGGGCCCGCAGCGCGCACTTGCGCGAGGAGGGAGGGCGCGCAAACGTCGCCGAGGTGCCAGATTTCATCGGCATCGGCTGCGAGTAGATCGAGCCGCGGCGGAAGGTGGTCATGCGTGTCGGAAAGGACGAGGATGCACAGTGGAGTTCCCATCGCTAGTAATTCGCACCGAAGCGACTACGTTGCCGCAATGTCTTTCCGTGATTTTGGCCTCTCTGACGAGGTCGTAAAGGGAACCCAGGCGATGGGGTTCACCGACCCGACGCCGATCCAGCTCCGCGCCTTCCCTGTTATCCTGAGCGGCAAGGACTTGATCGGCACCGCCCAGACTGGCACCGGAAAGACGGCCGCTTTTGCGCTCCCGATCTTAACTCTGCTGGCGGAGCATGGCGCGTTTCGCTGTCTGGTGCTTGAGCCCACGCGCGAGCTGGCGGCCCAAGTCGAGACCGCTTTCCGCGACTATGGTCGCTTTTCAAACATTCGAGCGTCGCTCGTCCATGGGGGCGTCGGCTACGGCAAGCAGCGCGAGGAAGCCGAGCAGGGCACCGACGTCATGGTCGCGACGCCCGGGCGTCTCCTTGATCATTTGGAGCAGGGGACTTTCCGGCTCGATAAGGTGACCATCCTCGTCCTCGATGAAGTCGACCGGATGCTCGACATGGGCTTCCTGCCCGACGTGCGCCGGATTGTGAAACAAATGTCGAGCGACCGGCAGACGCTCCTCTTCTCCGCCACGCTGCCGCCGGAGATCGAGCGGCTCGCCGCGGGCGTCCTGCGTGATCCGGAGGTGATCGAAATCGGCGCCCGCCGTTCGCCGGCGGAGACGGTCACCCACGCCGTTTATCCAGTGGCCGCGGAGCAAAAATTTGATCTGCTCATGGCGCTTCTGGAGCGAACGAATTTTGACAGCGCGCTCATTTTTTCTCGCACGAAACACGGAGCCGACAAAATCGCGGTGAAGCTGAAGCAGGGGAAACACTCCGTCGCCGTGCTCCACTCTAACCGCACCCAGCGCGAGCGCGTGGAAGCGCTCGAGGGCTTTAAGAGCGGCAAGTACGAAATCATGGTTGCGACAGACATTGCTGCCCGCGGTATCGACATCGCGGACATCAGTCACGTGATCAATTACGACGTGCCGGAGCATTCGGAAGACTATGTGCACCGCATTGGTCGCACCGGCCGCGCCCAGAAAGTGGGCGACGCCTTTACCCTCATGAACGGCGAGGAACTCGGCTCCCTGCAGGCGATCGAGCGCTTCATCGGTCAAAAGATCCCGCGGCTGAAGCTCGAAGGCTTCGACTACAAATACACCGTCCTCTTCGAGGCTGAGGCGCCCTCGGCAAAACGAGGCGTGGGCGGTGGACGCACCCACGGCGGTTACAGCTACGGCCGGCGGCGGCGCTAGGCATGGACACGCCCTTGATTTCATACGTTCATCCCGAGGCTCTCGTTGAGACTGAGTGGCTAGCGGATCATCTTCAGGACGACGGAATTCGCATCGTCGAGTCGAACGAGGACATCCTCCTTTACGACACCGGGCACATTCCCGGCGCGGTCCATATCGACTGGCGGAGCGATCTGCAGGACGCGCTAATTCGCGATTACATCCAACCGGAGAAGTTTGCCGAGCTTTGCCGACGCAACGGCATCACGCCGGCGACGACCTGCATTTTCTACGGTGACAAGGCGAACTGGTGGGCGACTTACGCGCTCTGGGCCTTCCGTCTTTTCGGTCACACCAAGGTGAAAATCCTGAACGGCGGCCGCGATAAATGGAAAGCGGAAGGCCGTCCGCTCACGCGCGAAGTGCCGAAATATCCGGCCACGGATTACCCGGTGCCGGCGAAGCGGCATGACGACGAGATCCGTGCCTTTGCCGATGACGCGCTCGCGCAGAGTAAGGGCGGGAAGCCGCTCATCGACGTGCGCTCGCCCGGCGAATTCAAAGGCGAGATCACGCACATGCCCGAGTATCCGCAGGAGGGCGTGCTGCGCGGCGGCCACATCCCCGGCGCAAAAAGCGTTCCGTGGAAAACAGCGACGAAGGACGACGGCACGTTCAAGGACGCGGCGGACTTGGCGAAGATTTATCAATCCGATGCCGGACTTTCTGGCGCCAAGGAAACGATCGTTTACTGCCGCATTGGTGAGCGCTCGAGCCACACCTGGTTCGTCCTCACCTACCTGCTTGGCCTGCCAAACGTGCGGAACTACGACGGCTCCTGGACGGAGTGGGGCAACCGCGTCGGCATGCCAATCGAGCGCAGCACTTAGAACACGAAAAAGCGGCGGCCATCCGAAGATCGCCGCCGCCTTCCTGTCTCGCCGTGGGGTGAGCTATTTCGTCTTCGCTTCGTGCATCGCGCGGCGGGCGGTCTTCATGTCCTCGTGCGCCTTTTTGAGCGCATCGAACTTCGATTGCTGCTGCGGGGTGAGGAGCGGACGGATCTGATTGGCCGTGTTCTCGATCACTGCGTGTGCCTTCTGCATCGCTTCTTCATGGATCGCTTTCATCTGCGGGCGTGCTTGCTCGACGATCGGGGCGATCTGCGCCTGCTGCTGCGGGGTTAGGTCGAGGGTCTTCGTCAGGTGCTCGAGCATCATGCCCTGGTGCATTCCGCCGTGACCGCCACCACCACCGCCGTGCCAGCGTTTTCCTTCATCTT
>JBKJKL010000051.1:0-3170 GCA_046597485.1 Chthoniobacterales bacterium | reverse complement strand
CCTCCGTCGAAGCCTCCGCTTCCGTAGGGAACGGCACTTGGCAGCAGACGCTCCGCACCTCGACCGTCGACACCTCCGTTTATCTCGACGAAGGGCGCGGCAGTTTTCAGCCGAAGTAAACTGGCGCGGCGATCTAGTGCGCGTCCGGCGGCGGAGCGATCTCGTTCGCCGGCGCAACCTCTAGGCCGCGCCGCTTCAGCAGCGGCTCGATCTGGGGATCGTGGCCGACCATATTGCGGAAGAGATTCATCGCGTCGTCGCTGCCGCCGCGCGAAAGCAACGTCTTGCGGAAACGATCGCCGTTCGCTCTCGTGAGGCCGCCGTTTTCCTTGAACCAGTCGACCGTGTCGGCGTCGAGCACTTCGCTCCACAGATAGCTGTAATAGCCAGCGGAATAGCCGCCCGAAAAAGTGTGCGAGAAGTAGGTGCTGCGATAACGCGGCGGCACTTCCGGCAGGTCGGTCCCGGCTTTCTTGAGCGCTGCCGCTTCGAAGGCGAGCGCGTCGTTCGAGACTTCGCCCGGCTTCAACTGATGCCAGGCCTGGTCGAGCAGCGTGGCGGAAAGATACTCCGTCGTCTTGTAGCCCTGGTTGAACTTCTCCGCGGCGAAAACCTTGTCGAGCAACTCGCGGGGCATCGGTTGACCCGTCTCGTAATGCTTCGCGTAGTTCTGCAGGATCTCCGGCCAGGCGCGCCACATCTCGTTCACCTGCGAGGGGAACTCGACGAAGTCGCGCGGCACACTCGAGCCGCTAAAGCGCGGATATTTCACGTCCGAGAACATTCCGTGCAGCGCATGCCCGAATTCGTGGAAGATCGTCTTCGTTTCATCCCAAGTCAGCAGCGTGGGCTGGCCTTCCGGCGGCTTCGGGATGTTAAGATGATTCGCGATCACCGTCTTCGTCCCGAGCAGTTTCGACTGGCCAACATAGGCACTCGCCCAGGCGCCGCCGCGCTTCGAAGGCCGCGCGTAGTAATCGCCGATGAAGAGCGCGAGCGAAGAGCCGTCGGCATTGAAGACTTCCCAGACGCGCACGTCCGGCAGGTAGAGCGGAAGGTCTTTCCGCTCCTTGAAGGTGATGCCGTATTCCTTCGTGGCCGCGAAGAAGACGCCGTCGATCAGGACGTGGTCGAGTTCGAGATAGGGACGCAACTCCGACTCGTCGAAGGCAAATTTATCCTTCCGCACCTGCTCGGAATAGAAGTCCCAGTCCCACGACTGCACTTTGAAATCGCCGCCCTGCTTGTCGATCACCGCCTGGATATCGGCGATCTCTTTGCGCGCGTTAGCCACTGCCGGCGGCGTCACTTTCGCGAGCATTCCGTTCACCGTCGGAACATCCTTCGCCGTCTGATCTTCGAGCTGGTAGGCAGCGTGATTGTCGTAGCCGAGCAACTCCGCTCGCTCGGCGCGGAGGCGGGCAATGCGCGATACCGTTTCGCGGTTGTCGAACTCTCCGCCGCGGCCGTTGCGCGAGAGCGAGGTCTCCATGATGCGCTGCCGCAGGGCGCGATTTTTCAACGAGGAGAGCGGCGGTTGGCCGCTCGTGTTCTGCATCCGGAGGACGAATTTCCCTTCCTTGCCGTCTTCCTTTGCCGCCTTGGCGGCGGCGGCGATGGCCGGCTCCGCCAGTCCGTCCAGTTCCTCGCGTGTGTCGACCACGATCGAGGAGGCGTTCTTTTCCTGGAGCACGTTCTGCTCAAATTTTGTCTGCAGGGTCGCGATCTCCTTGTTGAAAGCGCGCAGCTTCTCTTTGTCGGCGTCGTTCAGCTTCGCCCCGGCGCGGACGAAATCCTTGTAATAGCGCTCGAGGAGAAATTTCGCTTCGGGATCGAGCCCGAGTTTTTCCCGATCGTTGTAAAGCGTTTCGATGCGGACGAAGAGCGGGCCGTTCAGCCGGATGGCGTCACCGTGCGCGGCGAACTTGGGCGACAGCTCCTTGTCGATGCGCTGCATCTCCGGGTTGGTGTTGCAGCCATTCAGGTTGGAGAAGACGCGGTTCGCGCGCTGCAAGAGGCGGCCGCTCTTTTCCATCTCCACAATGGTGTTCTCGAAAGTCGGTTTCTCTTTCTGCGTCGCGATCTTCTCGATTTCCTTCAACTGCTCTGCCATCCCCTGCTCGATCGCGGGCTGGAAGTGCTCGTTCTTCAGCTTATCGAAAGGCGGAAACTGGTAGGGCAGCGTGCTCTGTTTCAGGAGCGGATTGTCAGCGGCTCCGTGCATGATCGAGGTTCCGGCGAGGAAGAGGGCGGCGAAGAAACGTGTGGAAATCATGGGCGCCAATCCCATAACGGCAGCACGTAACGCCCGCAACCGAGCGGGCGCATCTTGGCCCTTCAGCGCACGCCCACGAGTGGATCAAAGATGACGCGCTCCGTATGGATCGCCGCGCCGCGCTCAGCGAAATAGCGCTTTAACTCAGGCGTGTAGAGCGAGCCGTCGCGCTCGTGGTTGAGCGAAAGATGCAAGCGGCCGTCGGGTTGCAGATGACTCGCGAGATCGTCGAGGAAGAAGCCCCATTCCGCCGGGCCCCAGAGCCACTCTGTGTTGTGGCCGTTGAAACAAATCATGTGCGCGGTCACGAGATCGAAACGCCGGCCGAGATCGGGGAGCGCGACGAAAGGCTCGATCTGACAGATCACCCGCGGCACCTCGAAGAGCCGCGTCATCTCGGCAAAGAGCGGGAGGCGGTCGATATCGAGACCGAGGACGTCGTGGCCATACTGGCGCGCGATGTAGAGAAAGTAGCCGGCGCCGCAGCCGAGATCGAGGATGCGCTGTGGACGACTGCGATCGAGCGCGAGCTCGCGGACTCGGACGAGGTTGATCCGCATCCAGTGCTCGAGCTGCACGTACTTAGCCGGTGTGTCGCCCGGGTCAGGTACTTCGAAACGCTGGCGGATTTCCTCGAAACGCGCCGCGTCGACCGTCTCCTGCAAGCGCGCCATTTCGGCCCTAAGCGGCCGCCGCAGGTGCAGCCGCTGCACCTTTCGCCACACGCTCGCGATCCCCTGTCCGTTGACAAATTTGGCCAGCTTATGACTCAGCTTCATTCCTGCGCTGATGCTCCGCGAGGTCGGCGGGCGTGTCGACATCTGCCGCCGCTTTCGCATCGGTTTCCGTGGGAGTTGGTCGTGCCCCGCCATTCCGCGACGCTCTCCAGTGTATC
>JBKJKL010000237.1:0-11009 GCA_046597485.1 Chthoniobacterales bacterium | reverse complement strand
CCCGGGCTGCTCGATGCGTCTTATTTTTGCCCGGATCATCCGGATCGCGCGACCGATCGGCGGAAGCCGCAGCCGGGGATGATCCGTGAGGCGGCGCGGGATCACGAGATCGATCTCGCGCGCTGTTTTTTCATCGGCGACCGGAAGGTGGACGCGGAGTGCGGTCGCAACGCCGGGGTGCGGACGATCCTGGTCGGGCAGGACGCGCCGGCGGATTGGAACGTGCGTGATTTAACGGAAGCATCTGACGTGATCCTCGCCCATGGAAGCTAAAGTCGCGGGCATCATCCCGGCACGCTGGGCCTCCACGCGCTTTCCGGGGAAGCCGCTCCACGTAATCGCGGGTCAGCCGTTGCTGCGGCATGTCTGGGAACGTTGCCGCCGTGCGAAGACGCTCGCGAGCGTCATCATAGCGACGGACGATATGCGGATCGCGGAGGCGGCGTTCGAGTGGGGGGCGGAGGTCGCTCTGACTTCAGCGAAGCACCAGAGCGGGACGGATCGCGCCGCGGAGGTGGCGAAGCGGGGCGACTTCACGCACATCGTTAACATCCAGGGCGATGAGCCGCTGACGGATCCGCGTTTGATCGACCGGCTGGTGAAACGGATGACGGCCGATTCGGCGGTGGAGATGATCACGGCGGCGCATCCGTTTGAAAAGGCGAGCGAGGCGGTTTCACTGCACCAGGTAAAGGTCGTGCTCGATCGCGCGGGCCGCGCGCTCTACTTCTCGCGCTGCGCGATCCCGTTCGTCCGCGACGCGGGCGCGAGTCCGCACTATTTGCGACACCAGGGCATTTATGGTTACACGCGCGACCTGCTCCTGCGCTTCGTTCGTTGGAAAATATCGCCTCTCGAGCAGGCCGAAGCGCTCGAGCAATTGCGTGCTTTGGAGAATGGGGTAACGATCCATGTGCTCGTCACAAAACACGGTTCGCCGGGCATCGACACGCCGGCCGATGCAGCTGCGCTCGAGACACTTCTCGCGCGCGCGCCGCGCCGGAAAGCTGGCCGATGAAATACATTTTCGTCACCGGCGGAGTGGTCAGTTCGCTCGGCAAAGGCTTGGCTGCAGCTGCGCTCGGCACCCTGCTTGAGCTGCGCGGACTGCGGGTCGTTTTTCAAAAATTCGATCCCTACCTGAACGTCGATCCTGGAACGATGAACCCGTTCCAGCACGGCGAAGTGTATGTCTTGAACGACGGCGCCGAGACCGATCTCGACCTCGGCCATTACGAGCGTTTCACGAACTGCGTCCTCTCGCGCCACAACAACCTGACCAGCGGCCAGGTCTACGAGACGGTGATCAATAAGGAACGGCGCGGCGATTATCTCGGGAAGACCGTGCAGGTGATCCCGCACGTGACCGACATTATCAAGGGCCGCATCCGCGAGCTCTCCGACGCGAGCAAGTACGACGTCGTCATCACCGAGGTCGGCGGCACCGTGGGCGATATCGAGGGGCTGCCATTCCTCGAAGCGATCCGGCAGTTCCTCCTCGAGGCCGGCCCGCAGAACGTGGTCAACCTCCACGTCACGCTCCTGCCCTTCATTAAGGCGGCGGGCGAGCTGAAGACGAAACCGACGCAGCAGAGCATCGCGAAGATGCGCGAGATCGGCTTGCAACCCCAGGTGCTGCTCTGCCGCACCGAGTTGCCGCTCGACGCCGAGACGCGGGAGAAGCTCTCGATGTTTTGCAACGTGATGCCGCGCGCGGTGATCGAGGCGACAGATGTCCGGCACACTATTTATGAGGTGCCGCTCATGCTGCACGCCGAGGGACTCGACGCCCTGATTTGCGAGCTCCTGCACATCGAGTCGCAGGAGCCCGATCTGACGAACTGGAAGAAGTTTGTGGAGCGGATCGTGAACCCGAAGAAGCAGGTCAAAATCGCGGTCGTCGGCAAATACATCGACCTGCAGGACGCCTACAAGAGCATCTACGAATCGCTGACCCACGCGGCCGCGAGCCAGGATTGCGGAGTCGACTTGAAACTGATCGACGCCGAGACGTTGCAGGATGGGATCGACGGCCAACTCAAGGACGTGGCTGGCGTGCTCATTCCCGGCGGCTTCGGCGAACGCGGCGTGGAGGGCAAGATTAATGCGGCCAAATTTGCCCGCGAAAATAACGTCCCGTATCTCGGGCTTTGCCTCGGGATGCAGGTCGCGACGATCGAGTTCGCGCGCGATGTCCTTGGCTTGAAAGACGCGAACAGCACCGAGTTCGATAAGGACACGCCTGACCCAGTTATCTCGCTCCTCGAAGAACAGCGCGGGGTCGTGCAAAAAGGAGCGAGCATGCGGCTTGGCACCTGGCCGACGAAGATCGAGCAGGGGACCAAGGCGGAGACACTCTACGGGAGCAACGAGGCGCTCGAGCGGCACCGGCACCGCTACGAGTTCAACATGAAATACCGCGAGCAGATGCGAGAAAAGGGCTTCACCATCTCCGGCACTTCACCCGATGGCCAGCTCGCCGAGCTCATCGAACTGGTCGACCATCCCTACTTCCTCGCCTGCCAGTATCACCCCGAGTTCCAGAGCAAACCAAACAAGCCACATCCGCTCTTTAAAGGTTTCGTGCAGGCCTGCCTACAGCATCAGAGCTAGCGCGAAGGCGCGGCGCTTTGTTCGTGTTACGAAGCGACACGCGCACGCGTTACCCCGCGTGCGCGTCGATTAACTTAAAGCGGCACTTAGGGCTTTGCCCAAGCCCAGCCAGTAATCCGCCAGCCGGCCTCGACTTTCTGCAGGGTGAATGTCCAGGTCGCACCTGTTTCTTTCATCGGTTTCCCCTTTTGCTTGTAGGTGTAGCTCGCAGGAACGACGACGTAGGCGCGATCGCCGGTCACGGCAACATGACGGGGCTTACTGATGGCGACTTTTCCTTCGGTTATCCCGTTCTTCTTGGCGTCTGCGTCGTAGTCCGCGAGCCATTTCAAGCATGTGCCTGCTCCATGCCACTCGTAAGGTGGGAACTCATCAACGATGCACATCTCGTCGGTGCTACCCGCGACCACGGCTTTGGTGTCGCCTTTGTTGAAGGCGTCGACGAGTTGGTTCACGGTCGCCATGACCTCGGTGTTGTCGGATGCAAGGAGCGGTCCCGCGGCCAAGGCGGCGAAGACAACTGCGATCAAAATCTTCTGCATGGGTGTTTTCTCCTTTTGGGTTGGTTTGTTCGGACATTCATAGACCTAACGAGGAGTGGATGTAACTACCTTTTTGAAGAGTTTAATTTTACCGCTGTCAGCGCGGGCTAGCGGGTGGCGGCGCGGCGGAGGCGGTCCATGATGGCGGCACCGAGGCCGACCGGGAGGATTTCTTCGGCGACGATGAGGTCGCAGCCGGATTCGTCGAGCTGGCGGAGGCGGGCGAAGAGGCTGGCGGCGGCCGCGCGGAGATCGGCGGGTTGGAGGAGAAGGGCGATCTTTTTGCCGGGGCTGCGGAAAGCTTTGGCGTCGGAGACGAGTAGGAGAGGGGTGCGCGGCGCGTAGTGGGAGGGGAACTGGCCGGGCCCCTGCACGCGATCGGTCGGCACAGCGTTCCGCACCGGCGCGAAGGCAGCGAGTTCCTCCGCCGTGATCGGTCCGTGGCGCATGATCTCGAGCGCGCCGCCACGCGGTGCGACGATGGTGGATTCTAAGCCGTGCATCGTCGGCCCGCCGTCAATAATGAGAGGGATGCGACCGTCGAGCTCCGACAAAACATGCGCGGCGGTTGTCGGGCTGATCCGGCCAAAGCGGTTCGCACTCGGCGCGGCCAGCGGTGAGCCGAAGGAGCGCACGATCTCGGAGAAGACTGGATGCGCACTCATCCGTACCGCCACGGTCTCGAGGCCAGCCGTGACCGCGTCCGGCACGAGCGCGCTCCGCAGCAATACGAGCGTGAGCGGCCCCGGCCAAAAGCGCTCGATCAAGGCCGCGAGCAGCGGCGCATCGCCCGGCTGGGTCAGCCGGTCGAGCCACTCGCGCGATGGCAGATGGACGATGAGCGGATCAAAACGTGGCCGTTCTTTCGCTTCGAAAATCTTCAGCACGGCGTCCACGTTGAGCGCGTCGGCCGCGAGTCCGTAAACCGTTTCGGTCGGGAGCGCGACCGGCTCGCCGCCACGCAGACATTCGACCGCGCGGGTGGTCGCATTCGGCGCGGCTGCACCGATCAGTTCGGTCTTCACTTGGCCGCAAGCAATTCGCCGCGCGCTTTCGTCACACGCGCAATCGCTTCCTCCGGCGTGGCGCCGGTCGCGGTCAGGTGACCCATTTTGCGCCGCGGCCGCGGCTCGGTCTTGCCGTAGAGATGGAGACGGACCGCGGGATGAGCGAGTGCTTCGCGCCAACGCGGTTCGCCGTTCTGCCAGACGCCGCCGAGGATGTTGGCCATCGCTGCCGGGACCATCATCTCAGTCGCGCCGAGCGGCAGGCCGCAGACTGCGCGCACTTGTTGTTCGAACTGGCTCGTGGTGCAGGCTTCGATGGTCCAGTGGCCAGAATTATGCGGCCGCGGCGCGAGCTCGTTTACCAAGATCTCGCCGTTTGCTTTCACGAACATCTCAACCGCAAGGAGGCCGACGAGCTCGAGCTTCTCCACGATGGCGCGCGCCAATTCCGCGGCCTGCGCCGCGACCGTTTCGCTCACGCGCGCGGGCACGACCGTGACATCGAGGATGTGATCCTTGTGCATGTTTTCGCATACCGGGAAGGTGCACATCGTGCCATCGATTGCGCGCGCGACGATCACGGAGATCTCGGCCTGAAAGGCGATCGAGGCTTCGAGCACCATTTCGTCCGCAGAAGTTGCGCCCCAGATTTCGTCCCAGTCGTCGCGGGTGTTGATCGTCTGCTGGCCTTTGCCGTCGTAGCCGAAGGCTGCCGTTTTCAAAATGGCGGGGCGCCCGATGGTCTCGATCGCCATCGCGAGTTCATGGGCGTTGTGCACGGCGCGGAAGGGCGCAACCGGAAAACCGGCGTCGCGCAGCCACATTTTTTCCCGCAGCCGATGCTGCGCGAGATGGAGAATGCTGCCGGCCGGGCGGACATCGCGATTTTCCGCGCACCATTCCGCGGTCGCGGCCGGGATGTTCTCGAACTCGAAGGTAACGACGTCCACGTCCTCGGCGAACTTCCGCACCGCGGATTCATTACCGTATTCAGCGATGCGGGTCAGATCGGCGAACTGGCCGGCCGGGCTTTCATCATCTGGAGTAAAAACGTGGACGCGGTAACCCATGCGCCGCGCCGCGACGGCAAACATCCGGCCGAGCTGGCCGCCGCCCATCACTCCGATCGTTGCACCGGGCAGGTAGGTCTTGTTCATTCGAGAGTCTGCGCGTGGACGGCGTCCGTCTGCGCTTGGCGGAATTCCTGCACCTTCGCGCGGACCGCTTCATCGTGCAGGCCGATGATGCTGGCTGCGAGCAGCGCAGCGTTCTTCGCCCCGGCGACGCCGATGGCCAGCGTCCCGACCGCTACACCAGCGGGCATCTGCGCGATGGAAAGGAGCGAGTCCATTCCCTTCAGCGCTTTTGATTCAATCGGCACGCCGAGGACCGGCAGCCAGGTCTGGGCCGCGATCATTCCCGGCAAGTGCGCGGCGCCGCCCGCGCCGGCGATGATGACCCGCAGACCGCGCCCATCGGCTGCGCGAGCGAACTCCGCCATCAGCTCCGGTGTGCGATGCGCGGAGACGATGCGGTATTCGTGCGGGACGCCAAACTCGGCGAGCAATTCGACCGCGTGGCGCATCGTTTCCCAATCCGATTTGCTCCCCATGACGACGGCGACAAGGGCAGAAGCGGACGGTTGGGCCATGGCTTCATCCCTTCGCGGAAGGTCCGATCTTGTAAAGGCGATTTCTCTGCGTTGCGGCGTGGCGCCGTTGCCCGTTAGCTGGGGGATGACGGAACGCGGCCCCGCGATCGTGTTGATCGGCTTCTCCGGCTCGGGCAAGTCATCCGTCGGCCGCGAGCTCGAGGCCCGCACCGGGCGTCCGCGTTATGACATCGACGAGATGATCCGGCGGGAGCGCGGACGCTCGATTGCGGAAATTTTTGATCAGGAAGGCGAGGAATCTTTTCGCGACGCCGAGACCGCGGTCCTGCGCGATATCCCGGCGGATAACGGGATCGTCGTCACTGGCGGTGGCATTCTGGTGCGGGAGGAAAACGGCGAGACCCTGCGCCGGCTCGGCCGCATTGTGCACCTGACCGCGGCGGAGGAGACGCTCTTCGAGCGCGTCTCGCGCCGGCCGACGCGGCCGCTCCTGCGCACGGCTAACCCGCGGCGGACGCTTGCGGAATTGCTTCAGGTCCGCGCGCCACTTTACCGCCGCCTCGCGGACTGGGAACTCGACACCACTTCCCTGACGCATCAGCAGGCGGCCGAAGCGATCCTGGAGCAGATCGACGATGATGGCGGGGACAAAAGAACAACTCGTTAGGCGCGCGCTTGCCCTCGGTTTCGATGCCTGTCGCATCGCGCCGGTGGAGGGCCCGCGCCATGGCGCGGCTTTTCGCGATTGGCTGAACGAAGGCGCCGCCGGCGAGATGGCGTGGCTGGAGCGCGGCGCAGCGAAGCGGCTCGATCCGCAGCTTGTTCTGCCCGGGGCGCGATCGGTCATCGTGGTCGCGATGAATTACTGGCAGGGCGCTGCGCCGCCGAACGCGCAGGGTCGGATCGCGCGCTACGCGTGGGGCGATGATTACCACGACGTGATGCTGGCGAAGCTGCGCGAGCTCGATGTTTTCCTCTGCAAACAGGGCGGCGCGCAAAAGTGCTATGTCGATACCGGCCCGATCCTCGAGCGCGATTTCGCGGCCGAGGCCGGGATCGGCTGGCACGGCAAGAGCACCATGCTGCTCGATCCACAGCTCGGGACCTGGTTTTTCCTGGGCGAAATCCTGACCACTCTCGAGCTGGCGCCCGACGCGCCCCAGCCGGCACGCTGCGGAACGTGCACGCGCTGCATGGTGGCCTGCCCTACTGGGGCGATCACCGAAGCGCATCACGTTGACGCGCGGCGCTGCATTTCCTACCTGACGATCGAGTTGAAAGGCTCAATCCCACTCGAGTTCCGGCGTGCGATCGGCGACCGCATTTACGGCTGCGATACTTGCCTCGATGTCTGCCCGTGGAATCGCTTCGCCGCGGTCTCGCGCGAGACAACGTACGCGATGCGACCCGCGACAGCGGCGTTGCGGTTGCGCGATTACCTCGCGCTCGATGACGAGCAATTTCGCGCGCTCTTCCGCGGCTCGGCGATCAAGCGGATCAAGCGGCGCGGATTGCTCCGCAATGTCTGCGTTGCACTCGGCAACGTTGGTACCATGGACGATCTGCAGGCGCTGCGGAGGGCGGCAGATGACCCGGAGCCGCTGATCGCGGAGCACGCGCAGTGGGCCGTGGCAGAGATCGAACGGCGTCTGGAGTTAGCCGAGGCAGAGACCTCGCCGCCCGCGCTTGCTCTCGCTGGAAGGTGAGGGAACTTGCCCGCACGCGATGCAAAAATCTCTCGCTCTTCTTTTACTCGTTGCCGGCCTTGTGCTCGGTGGGTGTGCCTCTGGTCTCGAAGTGGAAGACGCCTCCGACCGCGGGCCGGCGCCGCATGCGCCCGATCCGATGGGGCACGTGCCGGTCTACCAGGAGAACAACGACCAAAGGCGCTAAGCGAAGGTGCCAGCGCTCTTTGCGCTTTTGAACGGCTTTAGCTTCCCTTCACTCTAAGGACTGTCTAGACCGTAGCCCTCCATGCCCTCCGCCGTGTCCTTGTCTGCCCAGAAAACCGCTCCAGCCGCGTCCGAGACGACTGGAACGCCCGCTCCGCCGCTGGTGAAAAAGCGCCGCCCCCGGCGTGCGCGCAAGATCATCCTTGCGGTCGTCATCCTGCTTGTCGCCTGGGCGATTACGTCATTCGTCCTGGGTAAACGCGAGAAGCCAATCTCGGTTCTGACCGAGAAGGCGGAGCGGCGGACGATCGTGCAGACCGTATCTGCCACGGGGAAAATCCAGCCGGAGACCGAGGTGAAGATTTCACCGGAAGTCGCCGGCGAGATCATCGAACTGCCGGTGAAAGACGGCATGCCGGTGAAACGCGGCGACCTCTTGATGAAGATCAAGCCGGACACCTATAAGGCGATCCTGGAGGCCCAGGAGGCGTCGATCAGCGCGGCGCGGGCTAAGAGCTTGATGGACCGCGCCGGGATGGGGAAGACGGAGGCCGACCTGAAGCGGGCCCAGGATCTCTATAATAAGAAGATGATCTCGGAGGCGGAATTTGTCGCGTCGCAGACCTCGCGCGACGTGGCGCAGCAGACGTTCGAAAGCTCTCTCCACGAAATCGAACGCGCCGAGGCCGGCTCCAGCCAGGCGCGCGATCAACTTTCGAAAACGACGATCTACTCGCCGATCGACGGCACGGTCACGGTCTTGAACAGCAAACTTGGCGAACGCGTGGTCGCGACAAATCAATTCGCCGGCACGGAAGTCATGCGCGTGGCCGATCTGGCGAACATGGAAGCGCGCGTGGACGTGAACGAGAACGACGTCGTAAACGTGAAGGTGGGCGACGCGGCGCGGATCACGGTGGACGCCTACGGCGATCGCAAGTTCCGCGGCAAGGTGGCGCAGATCGCAAACACCGGGAAGACAAGTGGCACCGGCACGCAGGAAGAGGTGACCAATTTCGAGGTGAAGATTCACGCGGAGGACTCCGAGGTGCGCCTGCGTCCCGGGATGAGTTGCACAGCCGAGATCGAGACGAAGGTCGTGGAAGGCGTCGTGGCGGTGCCGATGCAGAGCGTCACGATCCGCGTGGGCGATGGCAGCTTGAGCCCGGAAGAGATCGAGAAGCGGAAGGTAAAACAGGTCGCGAGCGACAAGGGCGACAACGCTTCGGAATACAAGAATCAGCGCGCGGAGAAGCGTGAGGAAAAAGAGGGACGCGAGCAGATGCGCAAAGTGATCTTCAAGAAAGTCGGCGGGAAAGCGCAGATGGCGGAGGTGACCACGGGAATCGCCGACGACACCTACATGGAGATCAAAAGCGGCATCCAGCCCGGCGACGAAGTCATCTCGGGCAGCTATAGCGCGATCAGCCGGAAGCTGAAGGACAGCGCGAAGGTCGAGATCGAAAAAGAGAAGAAGTAGGGACGACACCGAAGGTCGTCAGTGCGCATGCAGCCGGTCGTCATCGACATCGAAAACATCACGAAGCATTACGTGATGGGGGAAGAGACCGTGCACGCGCTGCGCGGTGTCTCCTTGCAGATCCGGCGGAACGAATACCTCGCCATCATGGGGCCAAGCGGCAGCGGGAAGTCGACCTTGATGAACATGCTCGGCTGCCTCGATACGCCGAGTGCCGGGCGTTATGAATTTAACGGCAAAGACGTTTCGGTGATGGACGACGACGAGCTCGCGGCCATCCGGAACAAGGAAATCGGGTTCGTTTTCCAGACCTTCAATCTGCTCCCGCGCTCGACCAGCTTGCGCAACGTCGAACTGCCGCTGATTTACGCCGGCGTCGACCCCGAGACGCGCGAGGAACGCGCCGCCGATTCGCTCCGCAGTGTCGGGCTGGGCGACCGCCTCGGGCACAAGCCTAACGAGTTATCCGGTGGCCAGCGGCAGCGGGTCGCGATCGCGCGCGCGCTGGTGAACAATCCCTCGATCATTCTCGCCGATGAGCCAACGGGGAACCTCGACTCCAAGACGGGCGAAGAGATCATGGCGCTGCTGGAGAGCCTTTATCAGCAGGGCAACACCATCATCGTGGTCACGCATGAGCCGGATATCGCCCGCCACGCGCGGCGGACTGTTTTTCTCCGGGACGGACTGATCGAGAGCGATGAAAAAACCGACCTCGCCGCCGCGGAGTCGCTCGCCTTCAGCCAGCCGTGAAACGAATCCTCTATGAGGTGAGCGAGAGCTGGAAGATCGCGCTCGCGCAGATGCGATCGAACAAGACGCGCTCCATGCTGACCGCGCTCGGCGTGATCATCGGTATCGTCGCGGTCACGCTCATGGGCACCGCGATCACCGGCATCGGGAAGGGGTTCGACAAGAGCATGGCGATCCTGGGCGACGACGTGCTTTACGTGAGCCAGTTTCCCTGGGCGCGGGTGAACGATTGGTGGAACTACCGCGACCGGCGCGAGATTAAAACGGAATACGCCGAGACGCTCAATCGCCTGATCGCGGCGACGCCGAACTCGAACCTCGCCATCGCGGTGCCGACCTCGAATGTGCTGCGGAGCGTGAAGCGCGCGGACAACCAGGTGAGCAACATCTTCGTCCAAGGGACGACCGCGGATTACCCGCTCATTTCGGTGGTCGATTTCAGCGAGGGGCGATTTTTCAATGAGCTGGAGACGAAGGGCGCGGCCAATGTCTGCGTGCTCGGCTACGACGTGGCGGATGCGCTTTTTCCCTCTGAAAGCCCGGTCGGCCAGGAGGTGCAGATCAGCGGTCAGCGCTTCCGCGTCATCGGCGTCGGGGCGCGGCAGGGCTCGTTCCTCGGGCTCTTCAGTCTGGACTCAATCGTGATCGTGCCGCTGCCGAGCTTTCAGCGTTACTTCAGCGCGAAGAGCGAATCGGACGTGCGGGTCAAAGTGCGCGACAAGACGAAACTGGACGACGCGAAGGATGAGCTGACCGGCTTGATGCGGCGGGTCCGCGCGCTGCCGCCGGAAAAGAAAAATGACTTCAACATCAACGAGCAGCAGGCCTTCAAAAGCACGCTCGATCCAGTGAAAAATTCGATCGCGATCGCGGGCCTTTTTATCACCGGTCTTTCGCTCTTTGTCGGCGCGATCGGGATCATGAACATCACCTTCGTTAGCGTGAAAGAGCGGACGAAAGAGATCGGCACGCGCAAGGCATTGGGCGCCCGGCGGCGCACCATCCTGCTCCAGTTCCTCATCGAGTCGACCGCACTCTGCATCGTCGGCGGGCTCATCGGGCTGACGCTCGCCTTCATGATGTGCTTCGGGATCGGGAAATACGGGAACG
>JBKJKL010000164.1:0-2560 GCA_046597485.1 Chthoniobacterales bacterium | reverse complement strand
CCGCGACCAGTTCTTTCCGCTGCTCCAGCTCGCCGTAATGCCAGAGGGTGTCGTGCGTCGGGTTGATGATTAGGACGCCGTTGTAGCCATCGAGCAGCGCTTCGTGACCGCCCGCCTCCAGCTTCTCCGTCACATCATGTAGGCCAACGATGGCCGGGATGCCGAGCGAGCGCGCCATGATCGCGGTGTGCGAGGTGCGGCTGCCGAGATCAGTCGCGAAGCCGAGGACGTGCTCGCGGTTCATCGTCGCGGTGTCGGAGGGCGTCAGGTTATGCGCCACGAGGACGTGCGGTTCCGGCATCTTCGCGAAGGCGCGCGGCCCTTTCCCGCGCAGATTCGAGACGACGCGGTTCATCACGTCCTCGATATCGAGCGCGCGCTCGCGCAGGTAGGGATCGTCGATTTTGCTCAGCGTGTCGGCGTAGCGGGTCGCGACCTCGTGGAAGACGAACTCCACATTGCACAGATCCTTCTCGAGATTGCGCAGGACTTCATCGATCAGCGTCCGGTCTTCGACGACGAGGAGGTGCGCATCGAAAATGCCCGCGTCCTTCGCGCCGATCGCGACCGCGATCTTCTGCTGCATCTCGAGAATTTGCGCGCGCGTCTGGATAAGCGCGGTCTCGAAACGCCCGATCTCCCCCGCTATTTGGCCCGGCTCAATCGCATAGCGCACGACTTCCTCGAAGTCGTCTCGCATGACAAAAATCTTCCCGCGCGCGATCCCGGGAGAGACAGCGAGCCCATGATAGCGGGTCTCCTGGTTCGCGTCCGTGGTCATGCAGGAGGGAGAGTAGCCTGCCTGTCGCAGGCGCGGAAGCAGCGTTTGCGGCGATGTCCTTTGACTCGAAAAGCGAGCCCGCGCGGCCCGTTAGTCCTCGTTGAACTTGGCCGCGATCAGCTGTTCCAACTCCACGACAGCGCGGTCCGCATCCGGCCCGGAGCAACAGATCCGGAGCTTCGAGCCCTGCCCGGCGGCCAGCATCATCAGGCCCATGATGCTCTTGCCGTTGATCTGCTCGCCTTCCTTCTCCACCCAGATCTCGCAGCGGAAACGGCTCGCGATCCGGACAAACATGGCGGCGGGACGCGCATGCATCCCGAGACGGTTCACGATCGTCACTTCCTTCTCGATCCTGTCGTCGTCGCCGGTCTTGTTGCGGTTAAGGAGGCCCATCGGTTCGTTTCGTCTCCATTAAGTGCAACAGCTTCTCATTAAATTCCACTGCGCTGTTTCGCCCGAGCGATTTCAACTTCTGGTCCATCGCCGCTACTTCGATTAATCGCGCCACATCGCGCCCTGGCCGGATCGGGATGATGAGGTAGGGCACACGCAGCCCGAGCACCTCGTAGGTCTCGCTGTCGAGCCCGATGCGATCCACATCCTCCACCTCGGTCCAATCCTGCAAGCCGATGACGAGGACGAGCCGCTTCTCGTTTCGGATGCTCCCCACGCCGAAGATGGAAGCGACGTTGATGATGCCGATGCCGCGGACCTCCATGTGGTGCCGGGTCAACTCCGGCGCGGTGCACATCAACTCGCGGCCCTCGAAGAGCTTCACCCGCGTCACATCGTCCGCGACCAGGCTGTAGCCGCGCTCGATCAATCCCAGCACGGCCTCGCTTTTTCCCACCCCGCTTTCGCCGCGGATCAAGACGCCCACGCCGAGGATATCGACCATGCTGCCGAACTCCGTCACCGTGGGCGAGAAGTCGTCCTCCAACGCGAGGGTGGCGGCGTTGATGAACCGCATCGTAACCATCGAGGTGCGGAAGACGGCGATCTGCTCCTGCGCTGCGACCGCGAGCAACTCCGGCATGAGATGCGCGCCACGCGAGATGACGAGGCAAGGAATTTTTTGCGCACACAAGCCGGCAAACCGCGCGGTCCGCGCCCGAGGCGAAAGACTGGCGAGGTAGGATTGCTCGGCCGCACCGAGCACCTGGATGCGTTTCTCGGCGAAGTAATTGTAGAACCCGGCGAGGGCGAGGCCGGGACGATTGATCGTGGGCTCGCGGATCTTGCGCTCGAAACCGACGCGCGGCCCTTCCAGCTTCAGGCCCAACTTGGCGGCGTAAGCCGTGTAGAAGCTCTCGACTGTCTCGACCGGGACATTCTTGCGAAACGAAGACCGGCGGGCGGTGCTGCGTTGATTCGACCCGTCGGGCATGGCAGTCCTTCCTTATCGCGGACAGGAGGTAATTGCCATCGCGACCTTCTTTCGGGTAGGTCTGGCGGGGTGGCAGTTTTCAAATCTGGCAGCGTTGCCTTCATCCTTCTCGCCCTCGCTCCGTGGCTCGCCGCCGCGACTGATCCCGCACAACCTGGCAGCTTCACCGCCGCGCGTGAGACGGTTTCCATTCCCGGAACGCAGGGCGCGAACCTGAGCACCGATGTTTTTTATCCGTCCGGCGCGGCGGGCAGCGTGGCCGCTGGCGCGCTGCCCTGCCCAGTCATCGTCTTCGGCCATGGCTTCTCGCAATCGAAAAGCCAGCACACTAATCAAGGCCTGCACTGGGCCTCGCGCGGTTACCTGGTTCTTATTCCAAACTTCAACGG
>JBKJKL010000090.1:0-2603 GCA_046597485.1 Chthoniobacterales bacterium | reverse complement strand
GGCTCCTGACCGCCTGGTCCGTCGCCGGCGTCCTCGGCCCGGTGTTGGTAAATTACATCCGCGAGTATCTCAAGGTCCGCGGCACGACCGGCGTCGCGCTCTACGCGCCCACGATGTATCTCATGGCCGGTCTGCTCGTGGTCGGCCTCATCTGCAATCTTTCCGTCCGTGCGGTCGATGCGCGGCATCACTTCAACGGCACGAAGAAAACGGCTTAACGAATCCTTATGGCGCAGGAAAATTCAAGCAACGCGGTCCGGCTCGTCATCTACTGGACGGTGGTCGGAATCCCGCTCGTCTGGGGTGTTTGGAATACCATCCTGAAGCTGCCGGCGCTCTTCCACTAGGCCGGCATGACGGCGTTCCTGGCCCTGAGCGAACGGGGCGAGATTCCGATCGAAGAGACGGTCATCTGGGCGGTGCAATGGCTGAAGCTCGGGATAGAGACGATCGGGGCCACGCTCGTTTTCGTCGGCGTCATCGTCGCCTTCATCGAGTTGCTGCGACAATTCGCGAAGCGGCAGACGGCAGAGTTCATCAGCATCCGGCTCATCCTGGCGCGCTATCTCGCGCTCGCGCTCGAGTTCCAACTCGGGGCCGACATTCTCTCCACCGCGATCGCGCCGAGCTGGGAACAGATCGGAAAACTGGGCGCAATCGCCGTCATCCGGACCGGGCTGAATTATTTTCTCTCGAAAGAAATGGAGAGCGAGCGGCACATCCGCAGAGCGGAAAAACAGGTCGCGTAAACAAAAACAAAGCGTGTCAAAAGCTTGTGCCATGCGACATGGCGATGGGTAATAACGGTATGGGCAGATTGTCTGAGATTGCGGAGTTGATGCTGGAACAAAAGAGCACGCTCTCGAAGATGAGCGGGACCCGGGAACGCGGCCGCACCGGTCGCGGGGTCCGATGAAATCATGAAGCGGTTCCCTGCCGTCGCCGCACTTGTGCTGCTCACGAGTTTCGTTTCCTGCCGCAAACCGCATCCGCCGGCCGAGGACCGAGAGGCGATCGTCGCTGCAGTCGATGGTTTTCACAATGCCCTCGCGCAGGGCGACACCGCCGCAGCGACGGCGTTGCTGGCCGACGACGTGCAGGTTCTCGAAGAAGGTGAGCGCCAGACACGCGAAGAATATCTGCGCGAGCATCTCGGCTCCGACCTGACTTTCGCGAAAGCCGTCCCCGCCGTGCGGAAGGCGATGATCGTCCGCCAGGAAGGCGACGTCGCGTGGACCACCTCGCTCTCCGTCAGCAAGGGCACCTACCTGGGCCGCGAAATCGACCAGGATGGCGCGGAACTCATGGTCCTCGCGAAGCAGCCGGGCGGGTGGCGCATCCGGGCCATCCACTGGTCCGGACACGCCCACCGCTAGGCGAGGTCTTCGCTACCAGCGATAATACTGCGAGGCGGGAACACGGAGTCCCTGCTCGATCTGGTGCAGCTCGTCGTGCATGTGCGCGATCTGGGCCCGCAGACGGCTACGATTATAATACTGCTCGCCGCGGCGGAATTGCGCGTTGAGCGCATTCGACTCCGCGCGCAGGTGGCGATATTCCTGCCACGTGTGCTGGTCGGCGCGAGAGCGGCGCAGCAGGTTATCGACGTGATCAAACATTTGATTGAGGTGGTAAACCTGCCGCTGCAAGTCGCCGAGCCCGTCGCCCCGACGGCGATGATCGAAGACTTGGTGATCGTCCGCGTTCACGCGATTGTCACGCGTCTCGTAGACCGGTTCGTCATTGCCCTCGTCGTCTTCGTGGGCCGCTGCATTCATCGCCCAGCCGGTCAGGCTAAGCACTGCGCTCAAGGTGTAGCTCGCGATTTTTTTCATGCGTTTTTTACGGGTGTGAGGAATTCGACGCGGGCCACGGGGGATTCATTCAAATCCGCAGTCGTGCGGAAGGGACACGTCAGAGAAACGGCGGAAGATGGTGCGCGATACAGGGTTCGAACCTGTGACCCCTACCGTGTCAAGGTAGTGCTCTACCACTGAGCTAACCGCGCCCGAAAGAGAGCGAGACTATGCGGTGCTGCTTTGCCCTTGGCAAGTTGGCCCAAGGAGGGCGAGTTTTGCGAATGAGACGCAATATTTTTGCCGCAGTCCTGCTCGCGTTATTGATCGTGGCCGGGAACGCGCACGCTCTCGGCTGGGCGGTTATCAACGCGACTATCCGTAGCCAGTTTCCCGATGTGCCACGCATCACCACCGCCGAGTTGGCCCAGTGGCTGAATGATCCCTCGCGACCCGCGCCGCTCCTCCTCGATGTGCGGACACCGGCGGAATTTGAGGTGAGCCATCTCGCGCATGCAGAACGGATCGACCCGGAAGCATCCGCCGCCGCAGTCCACGCAGAGAAGAACCGGCCGATCGTTACCTACTGCTCAGTCGGCTATCGCTCGAGCAAGATCGCGCGGGCCCTCATCAAGGTCGGCTACAAGGATGTGCGAAACCTCGGGGGCTCGATTTTCGCCTGGGCCAACGAGGGCCGCCCTGTCTATCGAGACGGCCATTTGGTGGATAAAGTGCACCCATTCAACAGCACCTGGGGCTTGTTGCTGGCGAAACGGTATCACGCTCCTGTAGCGTCGCCCTGAGATG
>JBKJKL010000475.1:0-3204 GCA_046597485.1 Chthoniobacterales bacterium | reverse complement strand
ATCCGCGCGAACTTTTGAATCAAGAAGGTCGGCCATTGCGGCACGCTCGATCCGATCGCGACCGGACTGCTCCTGCTCACGCTCGGGCGCGGGACGAAGATCCAGGATCTTCTCATGAGCGAGGACAAGGAATATGCCGGCACGCTCACACTGGGGCAGGTGACCGACACGCAGGATCGCGCCGGCAAGGTGACCGAAGAACGCCCGGTCCCGCCGCTCGATGAAGTCTCGGTGCGCGCGGCCTTCGACAAGTTCCGCGGCGATTTTTATCAGATGCCGCCGATGGTTTCCGCGATCAAGCAGGGCGGCGTCCCGCTTTATAAACTGGCGCGCGAGGGCAAGGTGGTGGAACGCGAGCCGCGGCTCGTCCACGTCTACAACTACGCGATCCAGAACATTGCTTCGCCGGAGATCGATTTCAGCGTGCAGTGTAGCAAGGGTTTTTACGTGCGGACCTACGCGCACGACATTGGTGAAGAGCTCGGCTGCGGCGCGCATCTGAAGAATCTGCGCCGGACACGTTCTGGACGTTTCGTGGTCGATGGCGCGGTGCGTGTCGATGAGTTGCGTGAAGCCGACCCGGTCGACATCCTCGGACGAATCCTGACGCTCCCGGAAGTGTCGCGGATGCGCGGGGCGTAGGAGAAGAGCGATGATGGAGGTGCTGCGCTCCATTCCTGAATTGGGCGCATTGCGCGGGCCGGTCTTCGCGGCCATCGGCGTTTTCGATGGCGTGCATCTTGGGCATCAGGCGGTTATTTCTACTTCGGCAAAAGCGGCCCGCGCGGCGGGCGGCACGCCGGTCGTGATCACGTTCGATCCGCATCCGGTGAAGGTGCTGCGGCCAGAAAACGCGCCGCACTTGCTCACCGCCACGCAGCATAAGATCGCGCTTATCCGTGGGCTCGGCGTCGAGCACTTGCTGGTCGTGCATTTCGATCGCGAGTTTGCCCAGACGCCACCGGAGGAATTTGTTCGCCAATTGGTGGAACACGCGCAACCGCTGCGGCAAATCTGCGTGGGGCACGAGTGGTCATTCGGGAAGAATCGCGCGGGGAATCTCGCGCTTTTGAAGAAGCTCGGCGCGGAGCATGACTTCGAGGTGATCGGGATTCAGCCGGTGGCCGTGAACGGAGCGGTCGTGAGCAGCACCTCTATCCGCGCAGCGGTCGAGCAGGGCGACTTCGCGAAAGCGACCGAGATGCTCGGACGCGAATACACCATTCTCGGCACGGTGAAAAAAGGCGCGCAGCTCGGGCGCGAACTCGGTTTCCCGACGGCTAACCTGAGCGCGCATAGCGAGCAGTTTCCGCCGAACGGTGTGTATGCTGCGGAAGCCATTCTGGGCGGCCGGACGATGCGCGGTGTGGTCAATCTCGGCTATCGCCCGACGATCGAAGCCGCGAAACCGGAACGGCTTCTTGAGCTGCATCTCTTCGAGCTGCACGAAGAAATCTACGGCGAAGATGTCGAGGTGCGTTTCGTCCGTTACCTGCGCGCGGAGCAGAAGTTTAGCAGCCTTGACGAACTGAAAGCGCAAATCGCGCGCGACGTGGAAGCCGCGCGCCGCGCGTTTTAATTGCTAGAGCTGCGGATCGCGCGAGCGACTGAGCGCGAATGTCCCGCCCGCGATCATCGTCAACACGCTGGCCGCGACGCCAAAAATAAAGAGCAGACGCATCGGCACCGCGGCGAGGAAGGCAGCGGATTCCAAGACCGTGCTCCCGGCGAAAAAGAACGCGATCACGCTCGCGATCAAGGTTGCGGCGAGGAGGATGGCGCTGCGCAGGAAACGCGGCGCGCGGCGGCGCACGGGAAGCTGATGGACCACGCGCGCAGTGAAGCCGGCGTCGTCGATGTACGGCTGCTCGTCCCGCAGCCTGGCATCGAGCCAGTCGAGTTCACCGTCCGTCTTCAGTTCGTCTCCCATGCCGCGAGCGATTTCTTCAGCTTCTCTCTTCCACGTAACACATTCGTCTTCACTGTTCCAAGCGGGATCTCGAGAACGCGGGCGGCTTCGTCATGTGAAAGCCCGTTCTGATAGCAGAGGACGATCGCGCTCCGTTCGTGGAGCGGGAGCAAACCGAGGGCGCGCGCGAGATCGTGGCGCAGCGCGGGGTCGACCGTTTGCGGATCGTGCTCCTCGGCCAGTTGCGCCTCGTCGATCCCGACGAGTTCTTTCCGGCGGCGGGCATCTTCGCGGAAGCAGTTGTAGGCGATGCGATAGAGCCAGGTGGAGAATTTCGCTTCGCCGCGAAAACTGCGGATGTGTTTGTAGGCGCGGACAAACGTCTCCTGCGCGAGATCGTCCGCGAGCGCCAGATCAGCCCGCGCGAGCTGGCGCAACAACCCGCGGATGGCGGATTGATGGCGCCGCACCAGCTCGGCAAAGGCGTGATGATCATCTTCGAGAATGACTCTGGCGACGAGGTCGGCATCGGTCAGCGACACGCGAGCACGCTACGAGAGCGGTCCGGCAATGTCGGTACTGTTCGCTACGGTCGAGGTGGTGCCGTTCACCAGCGCGGGCTTCTTTCCCTCCAGTTTCCAGACCGTCAGATAACCCAGGCCCATGAGGAACGGGATCAAGCCGATCCCCCAGGCGCCGCCTTCCCAATCATTCGCCGCGGCGAGGAAAAAGATGAGGCCGAGACCGACCGCGGAGAGGATCACACCGCGGCGCATATCTGAGCGAGCCCGGACATTTTGTGGCGCCGAAAAAAGAGCCGCGGGGACGGGCTGCCCTTTTTCCACCATCATCCGCACGGTGCGGTGCAGAGAGCGCTGCTTCAGATAACTGAAGAAAAGAATCGCGCTCACGATCAAGACCGGTGCCCCGAAGAGGCTGAGGGAGCCGAAGATAATCCCGACGATCGGGATGGCCGCGAGCGGTCCCAAATCCTCCAGGTCTTTCCCATCGAGTCGGACATCGGGGTCGTGTTTCCCGGCCTGGGATCGATTGACGGAGATTTGCACGCCCTTCGTCCTTTTCTTAATCCGGGTCTCGAGGGTGTCGTCGGACGACTCATCCGGCGAGGGCGAGACAGCAGTGACGGACGGAGCGGCCGATGGGGCAGGAGGAGTCGGCGCGGCCGGAGTGGCCGTGGGATCCTGCGCAGCCACGCTCCAGGCGAAGGCGAGGGCGGCGCAGGCGGTGAGGAAAGTCGATTTCATTTTCATTCTTTGCTGGATGAGATGCAGGGG
>JBKJKL010000295.1:0-4857 GCA_046597485.1 Chthoniobacterales bacterium | reverse complement strand
GCCGGCGGCTTGGCGACGAACTCGCTCATCTCCTTCAGGACCTTCTCGACTACGAAACGCGGCGGGATGATTCCTTTCGACTCGCGCAGCTGCACGCTCTCGAGCACGCCATCGAATTTCGCGGGCAGGGCCTGGAGCCGGTCGACGTAATATTCGCAATCCCGCGGGGCGCGCAGCCGGTGGGTATTGGCCATGAAGGACGGAAATCCGTTCTGCACGCCGAAGAGCTGGTTCACCGGGTAGTTGTGATATTGGAAGCGCTCGCCTTCCACCCGCACGGCGAGGAACCAGTCGAGCACGGCGGTCGAGAGCCGCTGCGAGGCGCTTTGTTTTTCGAGGGGATAGGAGCGCAGCTGCTCGAGATCGCGCCGGACGAGCGCGGCTTGTTCGCGTTGATGCGCGGGCGAGGCGTCGTTCAATTTTGCATTGTGACCCGTCACGCCGAATTGCTCGACCAGACCGACGGACGAGAGCAGCTCCGGCTCGGAGAAAAGGAACTGGAGAAACACCTTCTCGTAGAAAACGCTGAGCGACCACGGCCGGAACCAGATGGCGTTGACCACCAAAATGGCGGCTACGAGGAGAAGGACCAGGATGATCCCGAGCAGCCACTTGAAGATGCGCTTGAGCATCGCCGAGAAGAGCGTGTTTCCGAAGGAGGGGTCAAATGCAAAGTCGTGTCATGGGTGGCAGCGCGGCGCGACGCGGCGATAGATAGGGATGAAGCTTCCCTACTTCGAGGTCGCGGCTTTTACCGACCGGCCCTTCGCTGGCAACCCGGCCGGCGTGTGCCTGCTCGAGCGCTGGCTGCCGGACGCGCTCATGCAGGCGATCGCGACCGAGAACAATCTGGCCGAGACTGCGTTTGTCGTTCCCGGGGAAGGGGAATATGGACTGCGCTGGTTCACGCCGGTGGCCGAGATCGATCTGTGCGGACACGCCACGCTCGCCACGGCACATGTGCTCACCAAAGAGCGCGGCGTAACAGACTCAGTGCTGCGTTTTCATTCGCCGCATTCCGGCCTGCTCGCGGTGGCCCGCGAAGGCGATCGCCTGGTGCTCGACTTTCCGGTCCGGCCCGTGCGGCCAGCTGAAATAACGGAGACCGTCGTCCGCGCTCTCGGCGCGAAGCCGCGCGAGCTGTACGAAGCGCGTGATTACATGGCGGTCTTCGGCAGCGCGGCGGAAGTGCTCGCGCTCCAGCCCGACCAGGCAGTGCTGCGCGAGCTGCCGAACGAAGGGACGATCGCGACCGCGCCGGGCGATGACTGCGACTTCGTCTCGCGTTTCTTCGTTCCGCGCCAGGGCATCCCGGAAGATCCGGTGACCGGCTCCTCGCACTGCAACCTGATCCCGTTTTGGTCCGAGCGGCTCGGCAAAACGAAACTGTTCGCGCGACAAATCTCGGCGCGCGGCGGCGAACTGCATTGCGAGTTGCGCGGCGACCGGGTCGCGATTGGCGGCTCGGCCGTCACCTACCTTGTCGGCGAGATCGAGGTGCCGGACACACTCTAAAACGTCAGATCGCCTTGTAGGTGACGGTGATCGTCCGGTAGACGAGCGCTTCCCGCTGCGCGGAAAAATAGAAGAGCTCGAGCATCGTGCCGCCGACCATCCATTGATAGCCGACGAGGGTTTGGACAACGTCGGAATCGGTGTCGCGCGTCCGGGAGATGAGCTTCCCAGTGCCGAACTTGCCGTCGAAGTAGCGCCGGATTTCGCCCATCCGGTTGTTGTAAGTTTCGATCGTCCACTTTTCGTACTCGTACTGCAGTTCGACCTCGACGAGGAAACCTTCCTTGAAAGCGAAGAGCGTTCGTTTCAGGCCGGGCTGGACCAAGCCCTCAACTGTCCAGATCTCGCGCCGCTCCTTCTGTTCGCGGTTCACGACGTGCGCCTTTGCCGCCACCAAGACTTGTTCCACTTTCGCGGCCCCGTCGTTCCAGCGGAAGCCGAAGGGTGGCGGAATATCCTCCACCGCGCGCGCGGGCGCTGCGAAGAAAAGGAGCGCCAAAAAACTCGCGGCGAAGATGCGCATGACTCGTTAGGCCAACCAAAAAAAACTCTCCGCGCCGAGGCTGGTCGGCCCCGTGGAGATGGTGCTGGAGGATGGTTGGGTCTGCATTTCGTTCGCTTTCAGTGAGCAACGAGCGGCTTGGCTGAACCACGAAGTTGCGCGTGCAAAAAGAGCGGTCAACCTCTCGCGTGAACGCTTCTCTTGGACCGCGCTGTGACTTGTTGGTTCAAATTTCGCGTCAACAGGTTTTTGGAGCGCTTGGAGAAATAAACTTCGGAAATTACCTTGTCGCTCCTTGACCCGATTTCTAATCTCAAGCCGCTGGCACGGAGCGAGAGATTAGTGCGTGTGAACAATGTGTGAACAGCTTCCCAGCAACCGAAAAAGCTAGAATGACAAGCATACCCGCCACCGGCGACAGATCAGAGATGGTGAAGGCGGGTCGTGCAGAAAAATTGCAGCCGATTTTGAGTGAGAATTGCATTTCTCCCTCGAGAAACGCGTTTTTTCGGCAGTTGTTGTCCGCCTCCAACCGGCCAGCGCGCCGCCCTTTTCTCCGGGCTGATCTGCGCGCGCCTTTTAGAAAATTCCCCATACGGCCCCACTTCCGGGCCGTTTAACGCTGTTAACAAGTTCGGTATGGACGAAAAATGTACTCAGACCTGGGCGAAGCTATCGACCGCGCTCAAACCGCACGTCAGTGCGGACACATTCAAGCGTTGGTTTTCGGCGGTCAAACTGGTCCATGCGACCGACGAACAGTTCACTTTTCTGGTCCCGAACAACATCTACCAGTTCTGGATCGAGAGTAATCACATGACCGCTTTGCAGGGCGCGATCGTGGCGGCCTTTGGCAAGCCGCGGAAGATCAAATTCACTGTCGCCTCGACCGATGCGGCGGCCGATGAGGAAGCCGCTGCCAGTGCCGCGGAAGCGAACGAAGCGGTGATCGAAGTGGAAGAAAAACCGTTCGCGGCTTCGCTCCCGAACGGTCTCAATCCGCGCAACAATTTCGAGTCGTTCGTCGTTGGCCAGAACAACGAGATCGCGCACGCGGCGAGTCTTGCGGTCGCGCAGTCGCCGGCCCGCACTTACAACCCGCTCTTCATCTACGGCGGCGTCGGGCTGGGCAAGACCCACCTCATGCAGGCCATCGGCCAGTACGTCCATTCGAAGAAAAAGAACGCGAAGGTGATGTATCTCTCGAGCGAGCTTTTCATCAACGAGTTCATCGACGCGATTCAGCACAGCACGCTGGTGAAATTCCGGAAGCGCTACCGCCAGGCCGACTTGCTCCTGATCGACGACATCCAATTCCTCGGCGGCAAGGAACGCTCGCAGGAGGAATTTTTCCACACCTTCAATACCCTCTTCGACGGGCATAAACAGATTGTGCTCTCGAGCGATCGCCCCGCTTCCGAGATCGCGAACCTGGAGCAACGGCTCGTCTCGCGGTTTGAATGGGGTCTGACCGCGGAGCTGCAGCCGCCGGATGTGGAGACGCGCACCGCTATCCTGCGGAAGAAGGCGCGCACGCTCCAAATCAAGCTGAGCGACGAGACGTTCAACTTCCTCGCCAACCGCATTCGCACCAACGTGCGCCGCCTTGAGGGCGCGCTCATGCGCGTCGCGTCCTTCGCTTCTTTGAGCGGTCGGCAGCTGACGAACGAAGTCATCGAGCACCTGCTGAAAGACATCCTGAACGAGGAAGCGCGGCACGCGGTCACGATCGACCAAATCCAGCGGCGCGTGGCCGAGCACTTCGATGTGCGGCTCGCCGATATGACGAGCAAACGCCGGCCGGCGAACATCGCCTTCCCGCGCCAGATCGCGATGTATCTCGCGCGCGAACTCACGAAAGCTTCACTCAACGAAATCGGCGATGCCTTCGGCGGGCGCGATCACGGAACCGTCTTGCACGCCTGCAAGCTGGTGAAGAGACGGATGGTCGAGCAGGACAACATCCGCCAGACCATCTCCTTCATCGACAGTTCGCTGAAGCGCTAAACTACTCCGCGCTGAGTTCCCCTCCAGTTTGCTTCCTCCCTCGCGCTCGAGAGGAGATTGCGGTTGCCGAATAAAAACCTAAGCCTTACATCATAGCCGTTCCCGCGGCCGAGACATGAAATTCAGCGTCACGAAAGAGAAGTTGCTCGAGGGTCTGCAGCAGGTGCAAAACGTAGTCAGCACGCGCACGACGCTGCCGATTTTATCGAACGTTCTGCTGCAAGCCGACGGCGACGAGATTCACCTCACCACCACTGACCTCGATGTCGGTGTGCGCGGCGGCATCGAAGCGAAGGTGGAAAAATCCGGAGCGACCACGCTGCCGGCGCGCCGGCTCTTCACGATTGTGCGCGAGCTGCCCTCGAGCGAAATCCAGTTCGAGGTCGACGGCAAAGACGCGGCCTCCATCCGGAGTGGCCAGAGTTTCTTCAAGATCCTCGGCCTGCCCGAGGAAGAGTTCCCGCCGCTTCCAAAATTCGAAGGGGCGAAGAATGTCAGCATTCCGCAGAAGGCGCTCCGCGACGGCCTGCGCAAAACAGCCTACGCGATCTCGACCGATGAGACGCGCTACGTCCTGAACGGCGTCCTCTTCAGCTTCAAGGAGAACAACCTCCCGCTGGTCGCGACCGACGCCCGCCGGCTCGCGATGCTCGATATCGAACTCGAGTTCCCGCGCAGCCACGAGGCCGACATCATCGTGCCGACGAAGGCGGTCACGGAATTGCAGCGCCTCCTGACCGATGACGGCGAAGTGAAGGTGAGCTTCGGGAGTGGGCAGATCGCCTTCGAACTGAACAAGACGCTCCTCGTCTCGAAATTGATCGAAGGGAACT